>DATIPJ010001093.1:0-12361 GCA_035472155.1 Kofleriaceae bacterium | reverse complement strand
AGCGGCATGGCGCATCGCGGGCGAATCCCTGACCTCGGTGGCGATGACCCTCAAGTCCACCTGCGACGGCACGACCAGCTTCCAGCGCATCGGCCTCACCACCGCCAGCGACGGCGGCTGGTCGCTCCTCACCGGCTCCATTGTCCTGCCGACCTGCGCGGCGACCGAGCTCACCGCCTACTTCGAAGGCCCGGCAGCCGGCGTCGACATCTACGTCGACGACGCTTCCCTGCGCCAGGACCTCTCGGTCCGCGCACAGAACATCATCGCCAATCCCGACTTCGAGTCCGGCACCACCTCGGGCTGGTTCGGCTTCGGCTCACCGACGCTGACGGCGACCACCGCCCAGGCCCACGCCGGTCGCTGGTCCCTTCTCGCGACCAACCGGACCGGCACCTTCATGGGCCCGGGCAGCGACATCCTCACCGCCGTCTCTCCGGGCGTCTACCAGGCAAGCGCCTGGGTCCGTCTCGACGGTGCCGCCGCCAGCCCGATGTTCATGACCGCCAAGATCACCTGCACCGGCGCCGCCGATCAGTTCATGCGCATCGGCACCGCCGACGCGACCGACACCGCCTGGACCCAGCTGACCGGCACGCTGACCGTCCCGAGCTGTCCGCTCTCCGGCCTCATCGTCTACTTCGAGGGCGCCCCGGTCGGCGTCAACGAGTACATCGACGACGTCGCGCTGCGCAGGTAATCCCGCGCCCGATCGCGCGCGCGCCCGTACGAAACGGGTCAGCGCCAATACGCGTTTTCCGATCACCACACTGATCTGTTGGGAGACAACACACGTCTTTGGCTCACGTGCGCAGATTGTCAATCATTTGCCTACATCGCCGGGCGACCGACCGACAAGTTGGAATCGTCGTGAGCGATGCGAACGCATGGCGGTCTGGACAGTCGGCGCCAGACGGCACACTTCGCAGATGATGGTGATCGCGGTCGGCGTGCGTAGCCTGGGCGGCATGCGAATCCAGCTGATGGCAATGATGTTGTTGACCGGATGTCTCGGCGCATCGGACGACGCGTCCGAGCCCAGTGCCGCGCCGGCCCTCGACGAAACGGCGACACTTGCTGCGGATCCTCTGAAGGAGATCTTCGATCAGGTCGACGGCGCACGGCTCACGCAGGTCATGCAGGAGCTGACCGGCGTGGTGCCGGTGACGGTCAACGGCGTGTCGATCCGGCTCGGCGAGCGGTTCAGCGCGACCGGCCGCAAGAAGTTCCGCGACTACTGGATGCAGACCATGCGCGGCCTCGGGCTCGAGATCAATCAGTTCCACTACCAGGCGGCAGGGCACCCGCGCGCCGGCGACAACGTCGAGGCGGTGCTGCGTGGACCCTCTCCGGATTCGGTGGTCGTGATCGTGCACTACGACAGCATCGGACCGCGCGGTCGGGAGACCTCGAATCCCGGAGCCGATGACGACATGTCTGGAATGTCCATCCAGCTCGAGACTGCGCGGCTGTTCGTCGCCCATCGCACGCAGCTCGGACTGACGGTGCGGTTCGTGGCGAGCGACGAGGAGGAGCTGGGTGGCCTGGCGGGCGCGCGCAACTACGCGCAGCACATTCAGGCCTTGGCGCAGAGTGAGGGCTTCCGGCTGGTCGCCGCGATCGACGACGAGCAGAGCGGATGGAACTGCAGCCGCGATGGCTTGTGCGGCGACAACCTGTTCCCGGCGGTTGACATCTTCAGCTGCGGCAGCGGCGGGGGCCGCACCTTCAACTTCCAGGCGCTCGGCGATCAGTTCGCGAGCATCGTCGGGACGTACTCACCTCTCCACGTCAAGCGCGGCTGTCTGGGCGCCAACAGCGATCACTTCGCGATGTGGGAGATCGGAGTGCCCGCGGTGGTCTACTCGGAGCACAATCCATTCGCGAATCCGCACTTCGATCGCAGCGGAGGAGATACCTTCGCGCGCATCGACATGGCCTATCTGACCTCGATCGCCCGACCGGCGATCACGTTCCAGGCGATGCTCGCGGGGGTTCAGCCGCCGGCCGCGGCGTCTTGCGGGCCGAACGGATGTTGAGCAGCTCGACGAACATCGAGAACGCCATCGCGCCGTAGATGTAGCCCTTCGGCACGTGGAAATTGAAGCCTTCTCCCACGAGCACCAGCCCGATCATCAGGAGAAACGCGAGCGCGAGCATCTTCACAGACGGATGACGCTCGACGAACCCGCTGATCTTGCCCCCGACCGCGAGCATGATCGCGAGGGCCACGACGTTGGCAGCGATCATGATCGCGATCTCCTCGGTCATGCCGACGGCGGTGATCACCGAGTCGATCGAGAACACGACATCGAGCAGGATGATCTGACCGATCACACCGGCGAAGGTGCTGCGGGCCGACTCGGCGCTCCCGCCGCCGGCGGATTCGAGCTTGTGATGGATCTCCTTCGTGGCCTTGTAGATGAGGAAGACGCCGCCGGCGAGCAAGATCAGCGCTTTCGCCGAGAAGGCGTGGCCTCTGATCTCGAACAGGGCTGCGTCGAGCTTCATGATCCAGGAGAGCGCCGCGAGCAAGCCGAGGCGCGAGACGAACGCGCCTGCGAGGCCGAGGCGCCGCGCCTTCTCGCGTTGCTCGGAAGGGAGCCGCCCCGTCAGGATCGAGATGAAGAGAATGTTGTCAATTCCAAGAACGATCTCGAGGAGCGCGAGGGTGCCGAAGCTGATCCAAGCTTCGGGGGACGCCAGGAGATCGAGCATCGGTCAAGAGTTAGCACCCAGCGGCACGCCGGCGCCCGTGCAGCGATGCGAATTGATGGTCGTTATCGCAGCTCGTGCCAGAGGGTGATCGCGAAGCCGTGGAGGTCGTAGGCGTTCGAGACCAGGGCGAGGCCGCAGTCGATCGTGTTCCACAGCGCGCGGTCGTTGCAGGAGGCTTTGAGGGCGTCGGCAAACGTCGCCTTCATGTCGGCGGTGACGGGCTCGGCGAGGGGCTCGCTGCCGCCGAACATGCGGCGCAACGCCTCGGCGAGGGCATGGCGCTCTTTGGCGCCTGCGGTCGAGGCGTCGAGGGCTGCGCGCAGGGTTGTGCGGGCTTCGGGGAGCGGAGTGCCTTTCACGCCCGGGGCGAGGAAAGCGCTGGAGGGCCAGACGGAGGCGACCGGCGGGCGGCGCGCCGCGTCCCAGACGATCGACTGGGTCGATGCCTGGTTGAACAGCGCCCATGCGATCGGATCGGTGGTGGCTCGGGCGAAGGTCTTGGTGATCACGACGACGCGATCGCCCTTGACCAGCGCCAGCGTCTCCTCGGTATCGAGCCCGCGCTCCACGCCTTCGCGCAGCGGATACAGGACGCTGGCGGCGGCATCGGCGCCGAACCGCGCGAGCTGCTCGGGCGGCGCCGTGCGCGGCTCGCCCGGCTCGGCGCTGCGCGCCTTGGGATACGTGTACGCCAGCGCCTGCGCCAGCAGGCTCACGTCGTCGGGGCCCGATGGGCGCTGCGCCACGCGGTAGCGTACCTTGGCGCCCAGGTCGGCGATGCGCAGCATCAGATCGCACGGGGGCTGGCCCGGGCGGACCGGCTCGCTGACCTCGAACGGGTGGCCCGGCACCGCCTGGAAGAACCCGAGTTGGTCGCCGACGATGCACAGCGTCTCGAGGTCGGCGGAGTGATGCCAGTCGAACGTCTTCGCAGTCATGGTTCTCCGATGTCGCGCCAGGCGGCGTTGGCCCCGAACAGCATGCCCACGCCCTCGCTGAACATGCCTGACAGCTGGAACAGGGGATCGCTGAGCTGGTCGAAGCCGATCGCGCGACCGACGTTGTTGTCGTTGCCGTCGTCAAAGCTCTGGCCGAACGGCATCGGACGGCCGGCGCCCGGGGCCTCGAACGCGACGTAGGGCGCCGCGAGGGTTCGCGCCCAGCGGGCGCACTGCTCGGGATCGAGCGTGCCGTCGCGCGCGAGCTCGATGCACGCCATCTGAAGCCGCGGGGTGATGCGCGGCCGCCAGCGCCAGCCGCCGGCGCCGAGCCGAGGCAGCGCGTCGCGGAACTGCGATTCGTCGACCCAGCCGAACACCGCCCGGCTCGTCGGCGTCTCGCCGTCGGTCGAGAACGCACCGACCGCGGGCGAGACGTCCCATTCACCAGCGGCGATCACGCGCTCCATCGATGACGAGTCGGCCATGAGATCGGCCATGCGCTTGAAGCGGCGCCGGTGGTTGTCCTCGAAGCGCGTCGCGCCGCGTCGCTCGTCGTCGGGCGGCAGACCGATGCCGGACAAGCCCACGGCGGCGTCGTACTCGGCCAGCTCGAGGGTCCGCCCCGCGAACATCGTCGCCGCGGCGTAGTGCTCGCGGTTTCTGTGGTGATCGAGCCCCTCGACGAAGCCGTCGGTGGCCGCCGACAGCGCGCGCAGAAAGCCCGGGTCCCAGCGGTCGGCGTCTACGTCGTAGGTCCGCAGCACCGTGCCGCGTTCGAACAGCTGAACGACGTCCCAGTGCAGGGCACCCTTGCGCCAGGGCGGCCCGCCGGCGAGCGGAAACGGGTGGCGCGCGTGCACCTGCCGGCCCACCGCCGCGAGCGCGCGCTCGAGGCACGGCTCAGCGTCGTCGATGCCGACGTTGGGCGCAAACGCTTGGATGGCGTGAATCCCCATGTTCAGAGCCGCTCGAACGTGTAAGTGCCGCTCGTCTCATCGTACCGCACGAGCAAGCGGCCATCGCGGCACTGGATCTCGATCCGCGCCACGGTGTCGCCGTCGAACACCGGGCCCGGCGCGGTCGGTGCATGAACGTCGGGCGTGTTCCAGCTTCGCTCGATGTCTGCCATCGTGACGGCGTCGAACTTCATGTGCACCTCGAGGCCGTGCACGCCGTACTGCTGGGCCGTCTCGAGCGCACCCATCGCCGCCTGGCGCGCGGCGTACGGCTCGGGGTTGTCCCCGAATGTCTTGAGCTGCATCGGCCGCGGCGGATCGCCGATGGTCCCATCGATCGCCGGGTAGCTCTCGTGGCGAACGTCGTCGCCGAACAGGGTGACCGGCTCGCCGTGAAGGCTTTGCACGTGCTTGGCGTGGTCGACCTCCGCGCTGCTGGGCGTTCGCTCCTCGTAGCGCACGGTGATGGTCCCGTCGGTATAGCTCTTGGTCATACTCGGCTCGAGGAGGTTTGCCAGGTCGCGCATCTGGCCGCTGCGGTTCTTGTTCGCCTGCAGGTCAGCTTGCTCCCCTGCGACCGCCTTCTCCACCACGCCCGGGCGCTTCGACATGGCGTCGAGCATCTTGTCCACGTTGCCACGCTCGGCCGCGGTCCTCGCGACCCATGCGTCGAACGCCGCGAGCTGCGCGGGGTCGGCGGCGAACCGCGCGCGCACGGCGTCGACGGTGGCCGACCGCACCGGCGGCGTGCCGGCGGTCTCCTGGAGCGTGAACGCGGGCTTGCCGCCTGGCACGGGCACGAGCTCGAGCTTGTGCCCCGGCGCCAGCGCCTCGGCCCGCGCGTGCGCCTCGGCGAGCTCGCCGCAGATCGCCAGGAACGCGGCCGGGTCCCCAGCCTTGCCGCCGGCCGCGGCGATCCAGTGCTCGAGCCCGGCGACCTGGCCGGTGCGCTGCAAGACGTCCATGCGGTCGATCACCTTCGCCAGGTCCTGGCGCCCGATCTCCCGGAAGCCGTCGCCGATCTGCTGAAGCTGGGGCTCGAGGGTCGGGTGATTGGTGAGCGTCCCCTTCTGGTAGGTCTGCGCGAGCTGCTTCTGGGTCGCCTCGGCGATCGCGGCGTCGATCGGCTTGCCGGCGGACATGTTCTCGGCGGCGAGCTTGCGCGTCTGCGACGGTAGATCGGCGAGCCGAGCCGCATCGGGGTCCGAGAGGCCGAGCGAGGGGAACTCGTTCTTGACCTCGGTCGCATTCGACTTGCTGCGGCCGCCGATCTCGGTCGGCTCCTGCGCGCCCGGTGTGACCTCGGGCGCGCCGCCCTTGGCCGCGCCGCCGGACGCGCCCGGTGCCGCCGCCGGGTCCGGCGCCGCAGCCTTCGCGCCCGCCGGCGCCTCGGCCGGCAGCATCAGCGACGACGGCCGCATCATCGGGATCATGTCCATGAACTCGGCGGGCATCGCCGAGGTCGACCCGGACATCGGATCGTGGACGACGTAGTACATCTTGCCGTCCTTCATGTAGCAGTCAGTGAGGAGCTGCTCGTGACCGTCGGCGCTGAACGGCACGGGCAGGCCCCGCTCGAGGGCGGCCTGGATCCGGTCGTGGGGGATCGCCTCGGGCTTGAACGTGCCGTCGCCGTTGGTCTTCCAGTCCATGCCCTCGCGCAGCACGACGTCGTACTGGACACCCGTGGCGTGCTGCAGGCCCTCGAGGAGCGCGTTGCCCTTCATGAGCGCGGGCTCGATGCCGTGCGTGCCGCCGCCGAAGTTGCGCGGATCCTCGAGGAAGCTCTTGAGATCGGGGTGCGCCTCGACGAGCGCGTTGAACTTCCTGTCGAACTCACCCTCGCGGCGCTGTGCGGTGCGGCCGCCGGCCTCCTGCAGCGCCCGCGCCTGCTCGTGCGCCGCGAACACCGGATCCATGACGAGCTTGAATGCGTAGAGCGGATCGACCTGCGCACGCGCCGCCTGCAGCGTCGTCGGCACGCAGCTCTCCTGGAAGAACTGGAGCGAATCGGCCGCGGTGAACCGCTTGACGATCTCGGCCTCCGAGTAGCCCTTCATGTACTCGGAGAGCTTCGCGAGGTCCTCGTGCGTGCCGCCGGCGGCGAGCGCCCGCTCGAGCATGATCTTCTGGGCGTTGTTCTCGGCCCCGTGCACGAGCTGCTCGTAGGCCGCGCGCTGCTCGGGCGGCATCTTCTCGAGCGCCGCGTTCGCCCGCTCGACGATGTGAGACTTGTTGGCGAGGTCGCTGAGCTTCTCCGAGGCGGGCGGCGCGTCGCCGGTGCCCACCTGCGTGGGCTCGTGCTCGCCGCCGCGCGATCCGACGGCGGTCCCGTGCTCGTCGGCCGCGCCGCCCTTGGTCGCGTGCTCGTCGGCCGCGCCGCCCTTGGTCGCGTGCTCTTCGGTCGCGCCGCCCTTGGTCGCATGCTCGTCCGCCGCGCCGCCCTTGGTCGCATGCTCGTCCGCCGCGCCGCCCTTGCCCTGATGCTCGTCGGTCGCGCCGCCCTTGGTCGCATGCTCGTCCGCCGCGCCGCCCTTGCCCTGATGCTCGTCGGCACCGTGCGGCGTGACCTCGTTGCCGAGCTCGGCGATCGGCGCGCCGTCGAGCTGCTTGCCGTTCTTGGCCGCCTCGGCCTGCGCCGCGTGCGCCAGCTCGTCGGCGAACACCGCGCGCTGCTCCTCGGGCGACTTGCCCGCGGCCTGCGCATCCTTGGCGGCCGCGACCGCGCGCTCCATCGCCGCGACGCGCGCGTCATGCAGGTGCTCGGACCCGACCTGCATCGCGTTCTGGAACCCGCCCTCGTGGAAGCGCTGCATCGCATTGGCGAGCACGCTGTCCCAGCTGCCGCGCAGCATCGCCGGGTCCGCCATCGCCTCGACCGCCATCGACGCCATCGCGCCGCCGCCGCCCGAGATGTAGCCCTTGAGCATCGCCTCGACGAGCCCCGGCTTGCGGATCGCCTGGCCGAGCTTGTCGACCGAGTTGGTGCCGAACATCTTGGTCGCGAGGCTGTCGAGCAGCCCGTTGAGCGCGTGCATCGCCGCCGCGTTGGCGCCGCCGGTCACCGCCGCCCACAGGCCCGCCTTCACGCCCTGCCCGAGCAGCCCGAGCAGATCGTGCGCGTCCTTCGACGTCAGCATCGTCTGCACCATGCTCGACAGCGCCGCCGCGCTCGCACCGCCGAGGACGGCGTTGAGCATCGCCTGCCCGCCCGACGAAAGGAACTTCAGCCCCTCGCAGAATGCCTTGAACGGCTCGGCCTTGAGCACGCCCGCGGTGAGCGCGTTGACCGCGGTCATCACGATGTCGACGCCCATCTCGCCGCGCGTGTACGAGTTGCCGAGGATCGCCGCCTTGGTCCCGATCGTCGCCATGCCGGCGAGGAGCGCGCCCAGGATCGCCCCGCCGACGCCGCCGGTGAATACCGTGACGACCGCACCGACGACGACGCCGACCGCGGTCGCCGCCGCCGTGGCGACCTTGGACTTGTCGGCCTCGTACTGCGTCCCGGTCGCCGACGAGATGCCGGCCATCCAGTTGGCCTCTGCGGCCAGCTCGGGCGGCACCGGCAGCCCCGCCTTCTTGCACTGATCGATCTGGACCTGCAGCGCGAGCAGCTGCTGGTACTGCGCGTCGTAGTCCTTGCCCGAGACCGAGAACACATCGGTGAAGCCCTTCGAGAACGCATTCGACCCGCCGCGGTCGAACTCGTACATCGAGAGCTGGAACTTGATCTTCTCCTCGGGCGTCTGCGGGACGCCCTTGTCGAGGTAGTACTGCGCCTCGTAGCCCGAGCGGCCCGACAGCGTGTACTGGATCTCCGCCTTGAGCTTGGGATCGAGGTTCTTGGCGAGCTCGGGGTTCTCGCGCAGGACCTGGAGCACCTTCTGATCGTCGACGCCCCAGTTCGACATCATCCACGAGGCCGCCTTGGCCTCGCCCAGCAGGACCTCCGACTGACCGAGCGTGAGCACGCCCGCGGCGATGCGCAGCGCCGGATGCTGCGCGAAGAACTCCTCGGCCGTCTTGGTCCCGCCGTCGATCGCGTGCGCCGCGCGCACCCACACCGAGTCCATCGCGTAGCGCAGCTCGAACGTCGGCGGCAGCTTCACCACGCCGGTCGCCGGGTCGTCCTTGCTGGTCGCCAGCAGGTCGGCCTTTTCGCGATCGAGCCCGTCGAGCTGCGCGGCGGTGAACGCCTTGAACGCGTTGGGGTCGCCGCCGCCGTACTGCTTGTTGAAGGCGGCGATGATGCGCCGTCTCTCCCACTCGCTCTTGCCCTCGAGCTGCTTGTAGAACGCCTCCTTGTCGTTGAGGACGCCGTCGGACAGGGCGGCCTTGGCCTGGCAGGCGGCGGCCTTCTCGTAGTCGCCGTCCATCAGCGCCTGGAACGCGTCGTACTTGGCGCCCGAGGCCAGCGGGTCGCCGGCGCCGAGCGTCGCCTTCATGTCGGCGTCGAGGTCCTTGCCGGTCGCGCGCTTGTAGAGCTCGGCGAGCTTGGCGCGGTCGGCCGGGTCCTTGACCGACTCCATGACCTTCAAGATCTGGTCGGAGTCGACCTTGTGGATGCCGCCGTCGCCGACGGTGTAGCCATCGATCGTGACGGTCTGGCCCGACGGCAGGAACGCACCGCCGACGCCGAAGATCGCGACGTTGGTGATGCCCTTCGAGATGTCCTTGGGGATGTTGAAGCGCTGCGCCGCAGCGTCCTGCAGGCCGTTGAGCCAGCCGCCGTGCGCGGCCTCCTCGAGCTTGGCCTCGGCGGCGCCCAGCGTGTCGCCCTTGGCGAGGCACTCGGCGAGCTTGCGGTCGTTGCCCGTCATCTTGTGCGCGATGACGTCCATCAGGTCCACGCCGGTCTGCGCCTTGTACATCGCGAGGACGCGCCGGCGCTGCTCGGGGTCGGTGATGCCCTCGAGCGTGTCCTGCAGCTTCTTGTCGTCGACGGTCCACGGCGTCCACGAGCCCTGCTCGGCGCCCATCAGCTTGGACACCGCGATCTGCGTGGTGTCGTTGCGGACCATCGCCTCGGCCTGCGCGAGCGCCGGCCCGCTCAGCATCGTGCGCAGCTTGGCCTCGAGGTCGGTGTTGCCCGGCCGCTTCTTGAACTCGGCCATGATGAGCGCGATCTCTTCGGGCGACTTGCCCTCGAGCGCCTGCGCCACCATGTCCGCGCGCGTACCGTCGACGTGGAAGTTGTCGAGCGCGTCGCGCAGCTTGTCGACCGACTCGCCGACCTTCTTCGGATCGATCTTGCCCGCCGCCGCGTCGCCCTGCGCCTTCTTGAGCAGCTCCGCCTGATCCTTCTCGCGCTGGATCGCCTCGGGCGTCTTGTCCGCCTTGAGCTTCTCGGCCTCGTCGGGGACGTTCTGCTTGAGGAAGTCGTTGAAGTTGAGCCCGGTCTGGCGCTCGAACGCCTCGGCGAACTTGGCGCGCGAGGCCGCGTCCGGATACTGCTTGAGGATCTCCTCGATCCGCGCCTTGTCGACGCCCGAGCCCGACAGCCCGTCGACGAGCAGGCCCGCGCCGACCGCGCCGATCGGCCCGGCGATCACCGCGCCCGCCACGATCGCGCCGGTCTTCGCGTTGCCGCTCGGCTTCCATCCCGCCGAGCCGAGCAGCGCCTGGATGTCGCCGGCCGTCGGGTCGCCGGTCATCCGGATCCTGGCTTCCTTCAGCTCGTCGCCCGACAGCGTGTTCGTGAGCAGATCGTCGATGTAGATCGGCGGAGTGCGCGCCAGGAGCGCCGCGCGCAGCGCCTCGATCTGCGCGGGAGTCTTGCCCTCGAGGGCCTGCAGGATCGCCTTCTTGTTGGGGTCCTTGCCCCAGAACCCTTCGCGGCTGGCCGCCGCGGCGATCTTGTCCGCCGCGTCCTGGCCCGCCTTCTGATCCACCTTGTGCTGCTCGAGCTGTGCGTCGGTGCCGCCGCGCTCGAGGTTTCCGATCTCGGCCATCTTCTGGCCGACCACATGGTTGATCGCGTGGCGGCCGTCGTCGTACGCCGCCTTCACCGACGCCGTCGCCGCGGCCTGCGCCCCGGTCGCCGTCGCGGTCTGGCCCTTCTTGATCAGCTCGGCGACCTGAGCGTCGATCTCGGTGCCGCTGAGCTTGTCGTCGGGCTTCTTGCCCTTGGCGTCCTTGGCCGCCTGCTCCGCCTTCGCCCGGTCGGCGTCCTCCTTGGCGCGCTCCTCGGGGTCGAGATCCGCCCGCCGCGCGGCCTCCGCCTCGGCGGCCTTCTTCTTGTCGTCGGCCTCCTGGGCGGGCGTCTTTGCCGCCGGGGGCGTCGGCGCGGCCTTCGGATCCGTCTTCCCGTCGGCGCCGGGCGCGGGCGCAGGCAACCCGACCTCGCCGAATCCCTTGGGCGGCGCGACCTTGTTCTCGACATACCAGCGCAGTTGCTTCTTGACCGCCTCGAGCCGGGTCTTGTCCCCGATGTCCCCGAGCATCGTCGCGACGTGCACCTCGATCTCGAGCATCTTGCCCTTGGCCGAGTCGTCGATCTGCTTGCGCGTCGCGGCCACCGCATCCTGCACGGCCTTGATCTGCGCGTCGTACTCGCGGTCGATCGCCACCAGCAGCCGGTCGGCCTCGGCCTTGATCGCCTTGAGCGCCGCCAGCACCAACGCCGCCGCCTGCTTCTCGGCGCTGGCGATGGTGGCGTCGAATTTCTTCTCGGTATCGACGATCGACTTGTCGATCGAGGTCAGCGTCGAGTCGACCAGCTTCTGCAGCTGCGCGATGTTCTTCTGCGACCCGCTCGCCAGCGCCTTGCGCGCGGCCTCGGCCTTGTGGTCGATCGCCGTCAGCTCGCGGTCGTACTCCGTCTGCATCTTCTTGACGGTGTCGTCCTCGAGCTTCTTGATCTTGTCGTCGGCCTCCTTCTGCTTCTTGTCGATCGTCTTCTGCAGCTCGCCGAGCTTCTTGTCGAGCGCCTCCTGCCCACCCTTGAGCTTGGCCTGCAGCGCTGCCTCGTTCTCCGCCTGCCGCTTCTGCGCCAGCCCCGCGAGCGAGTTGATCTTGTCGTCGATCGCCTTGACCTGGTTCGCCGCGGTCTCGATGACCTTCTTCTTCTGCGCGGCGCCCGTATCGCGGACCTTCTGCGCCTCGGCCGCCGCCTTGGCCTTGATGTCCTTCGACGACAGCTCGCCCTTGGTCAGGAAGTCGCGCTTCTTCGCGAGCCCACCGGCGAGGATCTGCGCCTTCTTGTTCGCGTCCTCTTCGCCGCGCGCCTGCGTCTCCGCCGCCGCATACGCCTGGTTGCCGCTCGCAACGCACCGGTCGTTCGCCTCGCGCGCCTTCGTGTCGCCGCGCGCGATCAGGTCCTTGGCCTTGTTGTCAGCGTCCTTCTCGACGGCCGCGGCCTTGTCGCTCGCGACCTGCATGGTCTTCTTTTGCTGATCGGCCAGCTTGGTCTTGTCGGCCTCCATCTGCTGGCGCATCTGCACCATCAGGTCCTCGGCCTGCTTCTTGAAGCCCGCCTTCTGCGCCTCCCAGCGCTTGTTCGCATCCTCGACGCGCGCCTTCTGCTGCGTCTTCAGATTGTCGATCTGCGCCTTCGACTCGGCCGCGAGCGTCTCCTTCTGCGTCGCGAGCCGCGCCGTCAGCTCCTGCTTCTTGAGCTCGAAGTCGTCCTGAAACTTCTGCTTGTCGGCGGTGAGCTTGTCCTCGAGCTTGGCCTTCAGCGACTCGACCGTGACCTCGCCCTCTTGCTTCTGGCTCTGGGCCGCCTTCTCGGTCGCCGTCTTG
>DATIPJ010001092.1:0-4459 GCA_035472155.1 Kofleriaceae bacterium | reverse complement strand
GCTCGCCGGCTGGAAGTGATCGTGAGCCGTGACCTCGTGCGCGCGTATCTCGCAGGCGAGGTGCGCGCGCTGCAACCCGACGACGAACCCGGCGCTCCGCCGTTCGCGCCGTCTGCCCTCGCGCGCGCGGTGGCGCGGGCGCGGCGGCCGCTGGCGCCCGAAGTTCACACCGTGCTGGCGGCGCAGAACGCGCGGCTGGCGCCGAGCCCGGCGCGCGATGCACACCTCGAGGCGCTCGGCCGAGGTGCGGCGGTGGTGGTGACCGGCCAGCAGGTCGGGTTGTTTCTCGGTCCGCTGTACACGATCTACAAGGCGGCGAGCGCAGTCGTGGTCGCGCGGACGCTCGCGGCCGAGAGCGGCGCGCCGGTGGTGCCGGTGTTCTGGCTGCAGACCGAGGACCATGACCTCGTCGAGATCGCGAGCGCGAACGTGCCCGGCGCGGGGCCATGCGAGACGATCGCGGCACCGATCGATCGCGAGAACCGGATCTCGATCGCGCACCACGCGCTGCCGCCGGAGATCGGCGCCTGTATCGAGCGGCTCGAGGCCGCGCTCGGCGAGGGCAGCCTGGCGCAAGCGCACATCGCGCGGCTCCGGCGACACTATCGCGCCGGGGCGTCGTGGTCGGGGGCGTTCGCCGGGGTGCTCGCCGAGCTGTTCGCGCCCGAGGGGCTGGTGATGATCGATCCGCGCGACCCGGCGCTCGCCGCGGTGACCGCGCCGGTGCATGCGCGCGCGCTCGTGGATGCGGACCGGATCGCGGCGGCGATGGTCGCGCGCTGCGGCGAGCTCGAGCGCGCGGGCGCGTCGGTGCCTGTGCACGTGCGGCCAGGCGCGCCGCTGTCGTTCTTCCATCCCGAGGGGGCGCTCGGGCCGCGCGTGCGGCTCGAGCCGGCCCCGGGCGAGGCCGCGTTCGCCGAGGTCGGTAGCGGCAGCGTGCACGAGGCCGCGGCGCTGCTCGCCGTGCTGCGCGACGATCCGCGGCGGTTCTCGACGAGCGCGCTGCTTCGCCCGATCGTGCAGGATGCGCTGTTGCCGACGGTGGCGTACGTCGGCGGGCCGGCCGAGGTGGCGTACTTCGCGCAGCTCGGGCCGCTGTATCGCGCGTTCGAGCGCACACCGCCGCTGGTGGTGCCGCGCGCGAAGTTCCGCGTGACCGACCACCGCACGCGCAAGCTGCTCGATCGGCTCGGGCTCGCGCCGAGCGACGCGGCGCTGTCCGAGGAGTCGCTGCTCGCGCGGCTGCGGCCGCCGGGTGCCGACGGCGCCGACGTGGCGCGCCGGCTACTCGAGCCGTTCGTGGCGTCGCACGGCGAGCTGGCGGCAGAGCTCGCCGACGCCGGGCCGCAGATCGCGCGCGCCCTGGCGCGGACGCGCGGCACCGTCGAGCGCGCGGTCGGCAAGCTCGCGGGCAAGGTCGAGCGCGCGCGGCTGTATGCCGACGCCGAGCGGGTCGACGCGGTCCGCCGGGTGCGCGCGCTGCTCGCGCCCGGAGGCGCGCCGCAGGAGCGCACGCTGTGCCTGGCGGCGCTGGCCGCGCGGGTCGGCGACCGCGAGCTCATCGAGCGCGTGCTCGCGGCGATCGATCCGTTCGATGGCACGCTCAAGGAGCTGGCCGCGTGAGCGCGCCCGATCCGATGGCGACCGCGCCGGCGCGCGGCGGCGATTACGGCGTCGATGTGCTCGCGTTCGGTCCGCACCCCGACGACGTCGAGCTGTTCTGCGGCGGCACGGTGATCCGGCTCGTCGAGCTCGGGTACCGCGTCGCCGTGTGCGACCTGACGCGCGGCGAGCGCGCGAGCCACGGCACGCCCGAGGAGCGGTTTCGAGAGACCGAGGCGGCGAGCCGCGAGATGGGCCTCGCCTTTCGCGACAACCTCGAGCTGCCCGACACGCAGGTGGCGGTGACGCCCGAGCAGATCGCCGCGGTCGTCGGCGAGCTGCGGCGGCGACGGCCCGAGCTCGTGCTCGCGCCGTGGATCGAGGACCGCCACCCCGACCACGCGTCGGCGGGTGCGCTGGTGACCCGCGCGGCCTACTTCGCCGGCGTGCGCAAGGTCGCGCCCGAGACCGGCGAGCGGTTCGCGCCGCGGCAGCTGCTGTACTACGCGATGCGCCACCGCATGACGCCGAGCTTCATCGTCGATACGTCGGCCGCTGCGGCCAGGAAGGCGCGCGCCATCGCGTGCTACGCGAGCCAGATCCTGCGGCGCGGCAGCGGCACCGACGCTGACCCGACGCTGATCAGCTCGCCGCGCGCGACCGAGGCGATCGAGGCGCGCGACCGCTACTACGGCACCATGATCGGAACCAGCCACGGCGAGCCGCTGCGCAGCCCCAACGTGCCCGGCCTCGTCGATCCGCTGCGCCAGTTTCGCGACAACCCCTTCCCGGAGGCGCACGCCTTCGAGCCCCTGGAGTCATGAGCCGTCCGTTGAACATTGCCGTCGTGTGTTACCCCGGCCTCGGAGGCAGCGGTGTCGTCGCCTCCGAGCTCGCGCTCGGCCTGGCCATGCGCGGGCACAAGATCCACATCGTCGCGAGCGCGCTCCCCGAGCGGCTGCACGCGCTCAACGGACACGCGATCGAGTTCGAGGAGGTCGAGGTGCCGACGTCGCCGGTGTTCGAGCACGGGCCGTACGACGTCGCGGTGGCGAGCCACCTGATCGAGGTCTGCCGCCGCGCGCCGATCGACCTCGTGCACCTGCACTACGCGGTGCCGCACGCCGCGAGCGCGCTCATGGTCGGCCGCGTGCTCGGGGCCGCCGCGCCCGCCATGGTCACGACGCTGCACGGCACCGACGTCACGCAGCTCGGCTCGCACCCGAGCCTGCACGCGGTGACGTCGTTTGCCCTCGCGGTGTGCGATGGGCTCACCGCGCCGTCGCACTATCTGCGCACGCTGGCCGCCGAGCGCTTCGAGCTGCCCGCCGAGCGCATCGAGGTGATCACCAACTTCGTCGACCTCGAGCGGTTCGCGCCGCCCGCCGCGCGCGATCGCGCGGAGCTGGCCGCGCTGTTCCCCCCGGGGCAGCTCGATGGCCCGATCCTGTTCCACGTGTCGAACCTGCGGCCGATCAAGCGGCCGCTCGATCTGATCGACGTGCTGGTCCGCGTGCGGCGCACGCTGCCGGCCCGCGTCGTGCTCGTCGGCGATGGCCCCGAGCGCGAGGCGGTCGCCGCGCGCGCCCGCGAGCTCGGCGTCGGCGACGCCGTGTGCCTGCTCGGCCGGCGCGACGACTTCGCGGGGCTGCTCCGCCACGCCGATGGCTTCGTGCTGCCGAGCGAGAGCGAGGGGTTCGGCGTCGCGGCGCTCGAGGCGATGGCCGCCGGCGTGCCGGTGTTCGGCTACCGCGTGGGCGGGCTGCCCGAGGTCGTCACCGAGGGGACGGGCGCGCTGGTCCCGTGCTGCGACGTCGATGCGCTCGCGGCCGCGGTGGTCGCCGGGGTGGGCGATCGCCAGGCGCGCGATGCGATGGGGCGCGCGGCGCGCGCGCAGGCCGAGCACGGGTTCGGCCGGGACGTCGCGGTGATGCGATACGAGACGTATTTCCGGCACGTGCTCGCGCGCCGGACTCACGGAGGTTCTCTATGATGCACCTTCTAACGCGCTACACCCTTGCAATGGCGTGCCTGTGGCTCGCGACGATCGGCGGCTCGGCGTTCGCCCAGGCCGACCTGAACGCCGGTGCGCTGGCCCACGCGGTCGACCGCCTCGCGACCACCGGCCGCGTGCTGTACGTCGCGGCGCACCCCGACGACGAGAACACGCGGCTGATCGCGTACCTCGCCAACGTCCGCCACCTCGACGTCGCGTACCTCGCGATGACCCGCGGCGGCGGTGGCCAGAACCTGATCGGCGGCGAGCTGGGCACACTGCTCGACGTGATCCGCACCGAGGAGCTGCTCGCGGCGCGCCGGATCGACGGCGCCCACCAGTTCTTCACCCGGATGAAGGACTTCGGCTACTCCAAGCGCGCCGACGAGACGCTCGCGCTGTGGGGCCACGACGAGGCGCTCGCCGACGTGGTGTGGGTGATCCGCACGTTTCAGCCCGACGTGATCATCACGCGGTTCAACGAGCTGCCGCCCAACCACGGGCACCACACGTCGTCGGCGATCCTGGCGCGCGAGGCGTTCGCCGCCGCCGCCGATCCGAAGAAGTTCCCCGAGCAGCTGACCGGTGGCGTCACGGTGTGGCAGGCCGAGCGCCTGCTCTACAACTTCGGCAACTTCGGCGGTGGGCCGGCGCCCAAGGACGCGGTCTCGCTCGAGGTCGGCGGCTACGATCCGCGGCTCGGGCTCGAGGTCGGCGAGCTCGCGGCGCGCTCGCGCAGCCAGCACAAGAGCCAGGGTTTCGGCGTGCCCGAGGACCACGGCTCGGTGGTCGATCAGTATGTCGTCACCGCCGGCAAGCATCCCACCGAGGCCGATCTGTTCAGCGGCATCGAGCTGACCT
>DATIPJ010001091.1:0-2695 GCA_035472155.1 Kofleriaceae bacterium | reverse complement strand
CCCCGACGACATCCGCCGCGACACGATCGAGGTCGTGCGCGACTACCTCGCCGCGGGCATCGATCCGGAGCGCTCGACGCTGGTGCTGCAGTCGGAGATCCGCGCGATCCCCGAGCTGACGTTCCTGCTCGCAATGCTGCTGCCGTTCGCGCGCGTGATGCGCAACCCGACGCTCAAGGCCGAGCTCGCCGACAAGCAGCTCGAGCACTACAGCTTCGGCTTCCCGCTCTACACGGTCGGCCAGTGCGCCGACATCCTCGCGTTCCGCGCCGACCTGGTGCCGGTGGGCGAGGACCAGGCGGCCACGATCGAGATGTGCCGCGAGGTCGCGCGCCGATTCGAGCGGGTCTACGGCGGCGCGGTGTTCCCGGTCCCCGAGGTGCTGCTCGGGCGGGTCGCACGCCTGGCCGGCATCGACGGCGTGCACAAGATGTCCAAGAGCCTGGGCAACGCGATCTTCCTCTCCGACAGCCGCGCCGAGATCCACCGCAAGATGCGCGGGCTGTACACCGGCCGGCAGTCGGCGAGCGACCCGGGCGACCCCGACAGCGCGCTCGTGCAGTACGCGCGCGCCTTCATGGCCGACCCGGCCCGCGCGCGCGAGCTGACCGAGCGCTACGTGCGCGGCGAGATCGGCGACGGCGCGCTCAAGGCCGAGGTCGCCGATGCGATCGACGCCGTGGTCGCCCCGATGCGAGAGCGGCGCGCGGCCTACGACGGCCCGGGCGGCGAGGCGGCGATCCTCGAGCTGCTTCGCGCACACGCGCACCGCGCCAACGCGGTCGCCGACGAGACCCTCGCGCGGGTCAAGGAAGCGATGCGGCTCGATGTCCGCGCTGCACAGGTGGAAGGGCGGCCGAGGAGCGCGCTCGCCACGAGCTAAACAGGGGGACACGCGCGAACGCTTCCTCGGCCGCTCCCAGCGAGGACGAGGCTCGTAGCGTGAGGTCGCGAGGCCGCGCGAAATCGCCGCGGCACGGTGCGCGAAACCGCGCCGGCACATGAGACGCACACGGCGAGCACATGGGAATGTCCGCGCCGCAGTGCGCCCCAGGACGAAGTCTCGACGACAAGCGGCGCCAGCGCACACCGCGCGGGCTGGTACGGTCATTGCTGAACGGCCGAGCATGCCCACCGCTGTATGCCTGGTAGCGCTCGCGCTCGCGCTCGCCAGTTGCACGATCGAGACGCGCTACGTCCCACGCACGCCGCACCGGCTCGCCCTCGGCATGAGGAACGGCGAAGCCGGCTTCTACCTCGACGGCAAGTTCATCAGGCTCTCGGAGGCCGACGTCGCGCTTGCCGCGTGCTCGCCGGCCGCATCCGCCGCTCTCACCCAGGCAGTGCTCCACGAAAGTGGCCACCGGATCAACGTGATCCTGACCAACGTGTTCTATGCCGCGGGCTATGGCGTCTATGCGCTGGTGGGGGGCGGCTACTTCCTGGCCGTGCTGGGGATCGGCGTCATATTTGCGGCGCACGCCGATGGCGAGCGCGAGCAGTCGTATGCCGACGCCGTCGACGCGATCAATCGCTACAACGACGATCCGCGGTGCGCGCCATGAGGTGGATCGCCATGGTGGGCGCCGTGCTCGTTGCCCTCGCGGGCTGCACGACCTACCAGTCGACGTACCGGCGTACGCGGCTCGACGGCCGCGAGCTGGTGTGGGCCTACCGCGATCGCTTCCAGGTCACGCGCGACGGCAAGGTCCTCGCCGAGCAGGGCGACTGGGACGGCCTCCCGAGCGCGCTCGCCTGCGTACCGGCGGCCCGCATCCACGCCGAGCGCGCGGCGGACAGGGACAGCGCCGGGCGGAGCTACTTCTGGACGGGCACCGCGATCTTGATCGCCGGATACGCCGCGGCGGCCGCCTTCATCGCCACCGATCCCCACGATGTCGACCATGCCCTCCTCGGTCTCGCTTCGGCCGGGGTGGGGGGCCTGGTCGGGCTTCCGCTCGTGCTCTGGGGCAGCGATACCCGCGCCCGCGCCAACATGACCGCGATCGATGCGGTCAACGTCTTCAATGACGAGCGCGCGAGCTGCTCGGCCGGCCCGCCCGTGCGCTGACGGCTTGTCCAGACCCGCGCTCCGGACTAGCCTCGCGCCATGGTCGCGCCCCGGCTCCCCGACGGCCTCGTCGCCGTGGTCAAGCGCGAGTGCGCCACCTGCGTGCTCGTGGCGCCGGTGCTGGGCGAGATCGCCGCGCGCGGCCGCCCGCTGACGGTGTACACGCAGGACGACCCGGCATTCCCCGACACCACGGCGCCACCGGTCGACGACCGCGATCTCGTCGTGTCGTGGCACCACCGGATCGAGACCGTGCCGACCCTGCTCCGCGTCGAGAACGGCGTCGAGGTCGCCCGCACCGAGGGCTGGGCGCGCAGCGAATGGGAGGCGCTGGTCGGCGTGAGCCCGCTCGGTGCGAGCCTGCCCGCGCAGCGCCCGGGCTGCGGCTCGCTGTCGGTCGATCCGTCGTACGCCGACGGGCTCCGCGTGCGGTTCGAGGGCGATCGGCTGGCGTCGCGGCGCATCGAGCTCGGCGACATCGAGGACGAGATCGAGACCGCGTTCGCCCGCGGCTGGACCGACGGCCTGCCGGTCGTGCCGCCCACGCCGGCCCGCGTGCTGCGCATGCTCGATGGCACGACCCGCGCGCCCGACGAGGTGGTCGCGGTCGTCCCGCCCGATCTG
>DATIPJ010001090.1:0-3038 GCA_035472155.1 Kofleriaceae bacterium | reverse complement strand
GAGGAGTCGCTGACCAGCGAGTCCACGCGGATCGACGTGCGGATGAGCGAGTCATCGCAGCCGGTGCTCGACGCGCGCGGGCCGCGGTACCGATTGCCGCCCGGATTGCCGGGAATGCCGCCGGGCGTGCCGCCAGGAATGCCCCAGGGCCACGCGCCGCCCGAGCCGCCGGTGATGGCGCCGGCAGCGACGCCGCAGGCCAATCCGTCGCCGATCTCAGGAGTGCCCCCCGCGGCCACGCGCGCGCGGGGCTCGCAGCAGGCGATCGAGGCGCGGCCGTGGCAGCCTACCGGGCGCGGAGCGCCGGGGCACGGGCGCCCTGCGCGTCCCACGCCGCCGCCTGCGCAGCCGACGATTCCTCCGCCGTTCCGGCCGACCCACTTTCCGCCGCCGAGCTACGACATGGCCGCGCACCGCAGCCACGATGCGATCGTGCGGCGCATCATCTGGATCTCGGTCATCGCCGCGCTGATCATCGCGATCGTCATCGCGACGCACTGAGCGCAGCAAGCGAGCGCCCGTGCACGACCTGCGTGGCGCGTAACTTGCGCCCGCTCGAGGCGTAGTTGGGTCATGATGCAACGCATGGCTCGCCGCTGGGTCCTCGCCGTCGCAGTTGCCGTCAGCGCCACCGGTGCGGGCTGCGAGCCGAGCAAGCCCGCGCGTCCGGTGGTGGTCAAGCCGCCCATCGATCCCAACGGTCCGCGCGAGGTCGCGATCCTCGCCGGGGGCTGCTTCTGGGGCATGGAGAACGTGCTGCGCGATGCGCCCGGCGTGGTGTCGATCGAGGTCGGCTACGCCGGCGGCAAGTCCAGCAAGGTCTCCTACGAGGACGTCTCCGAGGGCAACACCGGGCACGCCGAGTCGGTGCGCATCGTGTTCGATCCGCACCAGCTGTCGTACGACGACCTGCTCGCCCACTGGTTCTTCCGCGGCCACGATCCGACGACGGTGAACCGCCAGAACAACGACGTCGGCCCGCAGTATCGCTCCGAGATCTTCACGACGTCGGACGTGCAGCGCAAGACCGCCGAGGCCGTCAAGGCGCGCGTCGATGCCACCGGGAAGTGGAAGCGGCCGATCGTCACGCGCATCGAGCCCGCGACCACCTGGGTGCGCGCCGAGGAATACCATCAGGATTACCTGATCAAGAACCCGAACGGTTACAACGATCACTGGCTGCGCGAGTTCGACTTCTAGCGAAGCTATGATGTAGTCGCGGCATGCCGGTGATCCGCCATCGCCTGACCAGCCGCATCCTCGAGAACAACCCGCTCGGCGATCCGATCGAGCGCGAGCTGTGTGTCTACGTCCCGCCCGACTACGATCCGGACGCAGACCGGCGCTGGCCGGTGCTGCTCGCGCTGGTCGGCTATAGCGGCAACGGCGGCATGCTGTTCAACGTCGATCCGCTGGGTGAGTCGCTCGACGCCCGGCTCGATCGCCTGATCGCAGGAGGCGGGTGTCCGCCGGTGATCATCGCGGCGCCCGATTGCTTCACGCGGGTCGGCGGCAACCAGTACATCAACAGCGCCGGCACCGGACGCTACGAGGACTACCTGATCGACGAGATCATCCCGTTCGTCGACGCCAGCTATCGCACGCTGCCGCGCGGACAGTGGGGCGTGTTCGGCAAGTCGTCGGGCGGCTACGGCTCGATCGTGCTCGGCATGCGGCGGCCCGAGGTGTTCTGCGCGATCGCCGATCACTCGGGCGACGCCAACTTCGAGCTGTGCTACCTGCCGGACTTCCCCGGCGCGCTCGACGCATTTCGCGACGCCGGCGGACCGGCGGCGTGGCTCGATCGCTACTGGGCGGATCCGAATCGCCGGCGCTCGTCGCACTTCAAGCCGCTCACCGCGCTCGGCATGGCGGTGCACTACTCGCCCAACCCCGAGGCACCGGCGGCGCACCTGCGCGTCGACTGGCCGTTTGCGCTCGACACCGGCGAGTTTCAGCCGGCGGTGTGGGAGCGCTGGCGCGCGTGGGATCCGGTTCACATGGTCGATCGCCACGTCGAGGCGCTGCGCTCGCTGCGTGGGATCTACGTCGACTGCGGCACGCGCGACGAGTTCGCGCTGCACTGGGGGTCCCGCGCGCTGGTCCGCAAGATCGCCGCGCACGGGATCGCCGTGCGCCACGAGGAGTTCGACGACGGCCACATGAACATCCCCTACCGCTACGACGCGAGCGTGCCGTTCCTGGCGCGGGCGATCACCGGCCGACCCTAGCCGCGGTCGGGCGGCGGTCGGGCCGCGCTCCTGCCTTTCGTCGGGAGCAGCTTGTAACCCCTGGGACGCGCGGCGCGGGCGCGATCTGTCCTGCAAGATCGCGACATCTGGTCGTTCTGGCGTGGGTCTGCCATGGCATGGCGGCTGCTCGATAGCGGCTCGTCACCACAAAGGAACCAACCATGCCTTCCAGGAATCTGTTCAGCTCCATCGCTTCGAAGGACCTCGCGCACGTCTCCGGCGGCGCGTCGCGGGTCACCTCTCGGGCGAGCTCGTCGAACGATCAGCTCACCACGATGATGACCCAGATCACCAGCTCCATCAAAGACCTCGCGTCCAACAAGAACCAGGGAATGGACCCGATGATGATGATGATGATGATGATGATGGGCGGAGGAGGTGGCGGCGGCGCTGCTGCGCCGCCCCCGCCGCCCCCGCCGCCGGCTCCGGCCGCACCGGTGATCAGCATCTCGACCAACATTCGCCACTAGCGCGGTCGCGGCCGATCGCCGCGCGGAGCATGGTTCGTTTCAAAGCATGATCGTCAAGACGTTCATGCCCTGGTCGAACTGGGTCATGTACTTCTTGAGCGGGCTCGCTGCGGGCCCGCGCAGCACCGACCCGGCGAGCGAGAACCGCGAGCCGTGGCACGGGCAGTTGAGCACCTTGCCGGTGCGGTCGTAGCGCACCTCGCAGCCCTGGTGGGTGCAGATGCTCGACAGGGCGACCAGCGTGGTCGGCGTCGTGCGGACGACGACGATGGTGTCGCGCTGCGTGTGGACGGTCAGCGCGCCATCGACGGCGCTC
>DATIPJ010001089.1:0-8867 GCA_035472155.1 Kofleriaceae bacterium | reverse complement strand
CGTGCTCTATGATCTGACGACCGGGCACCCACCGTTTGATGGCTCGCTGCCGCAGCTGATCGCGGCGCACATGGAGCGGCGGCCGTCGCGGCCGTCGTGGGTGCGGCGGATGCCGATCGAGCTCGAGCGCGTGATCCTGCGGTCGCTCGCGAAGGATCCGGCGCTGCGTCCGGCGATGCGTGAGGTCGCCATGGTGCTGGGAGCGCTCACCGATCGCGAGCGTCCGCGGCGGCGGTCTGCGGTCGGCCAGGAGGCCGTGTTGCGCACGGTCTCGTAGCTTCGACTTCGCTCGCCTGGCGGGGGAGATCTCCCCAGAAAAACGCCGAGGCTTCGGCAGGGTGCAGCTTTGATTCCAGCAGGTTGGCGAGGCTGCGGTGGAGAGGCCTTCGCGGTTTCGGTACTGAACATCAGACCAGTGCGATACACCTTGGACATGCGAATCGCCTGCGTCCATGTCCCCCAGTTCGCGCTCCAGAGCCTGTGCCGGATGGACCCGTCGCTGCGGGGGGCTGCCGTTGCGGTGGTCGGTGCGGGCTTCGAGCCCGCGGCCGGCGTGCGGTCGCGGCCCGCGCTGCATAGCCCCATCGTGCTCGCGTGCTCGCGGGCGGCGTGGGGCTCTGGCGTGCGGCTCGGGATGACGGCGGGCGCGGCGCGCTTCGTATCGCCCGAGCTGCGCGTGGTCGCCGCCGATGCGCAGCTCGAGCGCGAGACCGTGCGCGCGATCGCGGATGGCTTGCTCGGTGTGTCCGCCGTCGTCGACACCGGAGGCCGGGTCGGCGGGGGCGGCGCGGGTGGGGCGCACCTGGCGATGTACTGCGAGGTGCCGAGCAAGACGCGGGGGGCCACGTTCGGCGACCGGCTGCTCGATCTGCTCGACGCGTTCGGGCTCGCAGCTCGGATCGGCATCGCCGACGATCGGTTCACGGCGTGGGTGGCGGCGGCGCACGGTGCGGAGAGCGGCGCGGCGGTGTTTGCACGCGAGGATCGCGGCGTGGTCATCGTTCCCCGCGGTGGCTCCGCCGCGTTCCTCGCGCCGCGACCGCTCTCGCTGCTCGCGATCACGCCCGAGGTGCAGCACATGCTCGAGGCGCTCGGCGTGCGCACGCTCGGCGAGTTCGCGGCGCTGCCCGCGCCGTCGGTGGCGCGCCCGCTCGAGGCCGACTACCAGGCGCTCGCGCGCGGCGATAGCGGCAGCGCGCTGCGGCCGTACGCCCCCGAGGCGCCGATCCGCGAGGAGCTCGCGCTCGGCAAGGCCGAGAGTCTGTTCGGGAGCGCGCAGGCGGTGGCCGCGGTCGCGCAGCGGGTCGCGCTGCGCCTCGCAGGTCGCGCGCGCGGCGCCGCGCGGCTCGAGGTGACGGTCGCCGGCCCCGGCGGAGAGCGCATGGTACCGATCGCTGCCGGCCGCGCGGCAACCTCCGAGGGTGAGCTGGCGCAGCTGATCGCGCCGCTCGTTGCCGAGGCGCCCGGTGCGCAGGGCAAGCTGCGGGTCATCGTCGTCGGAGAGGCGCTCGCAGGCGAGGCGGCGGCGGTGCCGGCGATGGTTGGCGCGACGGCGGCGGCCAGCAATGCGTCGAGCCCGCAGGTCGCGCTGCCGGAGCTCGAGGACGGCGAGCGCGCAGAGCTCGGGGAGCTCGGGGAGCTCGGGCAGCTCGGCGAGCTCGTCTCGCTCGGGTCGCTCGGGCATCCCTGGCAGCGGAGCGCGCAGCAGACGCTGCGCTCGGAGCGGCGCGATGCCCATCGCCGGACGCGGCGCGCGCGGCCGCGGCGGCGGCCCGTCGTGGTCGCACAATCGCAGCTGTTCGGGAACCGTTGATCGGGTTCCGGGTCGAGCCAGGCCCAGCGTGAGCCCGGCGGCAGCGGGGGCGTTCGCGTGGTAGATGTGGACACGCCATGTCGACGACCCTGGAAGCCCAGCTGCGCGAGCAGCTCACCGCGGCCCTCAAGGCCAAGGATCTCAAGACCGCGAACCTGATCCGTATGATCAACACCAAGATCATGGAGCGGCGGACTGCCAAGGGCTTCAGCGGCACGGTCGACGACGCGCTCGTCCTCGACGTGATCTCGACCTACAAGAAGTCGATGGAGAAGGCGCGCGGCGAGTACGCGGCGGCCGGCGATCGGGGCAAGGAGCAGCTCGCCGAGATCGACTTCGAGGTCGGCTGGTGCAGCAAGCTCTTGCCGCAGCAGCTCAGCGAGGCCGAGCTGCGCGACGCGGTGACCAAGGCGGTCGGCGAGCTGCCGTCGCGCGACCCCAAGATGGCGGGCCGCGTGGTCGGCGCGATCAAGAAGCAGTACGGCGATCGCGCCGACGCACAGCTCGCGAAGAAGATGATCGACGAGGAGCTCGCCAAGGGCACCGCGTAGGCGTGCGATGAAGATCCTGTACGGGGTCACCGGCGAGGGTATGGGCCACGCGATGCGGTCGCGGGTGGTCCTCGAGCACCTGGTGGCCGAGCAGCACGACGTGGAGATCATGGCGTCGGGGCGCGCGGTCGACTTCCTCAGCAAGCGATTCGCGGACGTCAACCGGATCCACGGGCTCCACATGATCTACGAGGAGAACCGGGTCCGGATCGACAAGACGCTGTGGTCGAACGTGCTGTCGGGCGCGGCCGGTATCCCGCGCAACATCGCGGCGTACTTCGAGCTGATCTCCGAGTTTCGCCCCGAGGTGGTGATCAGCGACTTCGAGTCGTGGACCTACCTCTACGGCAAGATGCACCGGTTGCCGGTCCTGTCGATCGACAACATGCAGATCATCAATCGCACGCGGCTGCACGACGAGCTGATCGAGGGCCACCGCGCCGAGTTCGAGGTCACGCGCGCGTTCGTGAAGAGCAAGCTGCCGTTCTGCGACGAGTACTTCATCACCACGTTCTTCCGGCCGCCGCTGCCCAAGGAGCGCACGCGGCTGTTTCCGCCGATCCTGCGGCCCGAGATCCTGGCGGCCGAGCGCCGGCGCGGCGACCACGTGCTGGTCTACACGACCGGCGAGGGCAATACCGAGATCGCGACCACGCTCGCGCGCACCGGGCTCGAGTACCGGGTCTACGGCATGCGGCGCAACCTGACCGAGGAGGTTGTCGAGGGCAACCTGCGCTACCAGCCGTTCAGCGAGACGCGCTTCATCGACGACCTCGCGTCGTCACGCGCGGTGATCGCCGGCGGCGGCTTCACGCTGATGGGCGAGGCGGTGTACCTGCACAAGCCGATGCTCGCGGTGCCGGTGCGGCGGCAGTTCGAGCAGGTGATGAACGCGCGCTATCTGCAGCACGAGGGCTACGGCCGCGCCGCCGAGAACCTCGACGATCCGACCACGGTGCACGACTTCCTCGCCGCGATCCCCGAGTGCGAGGCCAAGCTCTCGCACTACGCCCAGAACGGAAATCGCGAGATCCTGGACGCGCTCGATGGCTTCCTCGACCGCGCCGCCGCGGGCGTGATCTGATCCGCCTGTGACGCCTGTGACGCCGTCGTCGGGCGTCGACCACGGTCGCGGTGCGTCATCGATCGACGGGTGAGTGGTTGGCACGGCCGCGGCGACGGCCATAATAGGGTATGCGCCGCTCGTCCCTCGTGTTCGCCTTGCTCGTCCCGTCGGCGGTCGTGTCGACGCTGGTGTCGACGCCGCCCGCGCACGCGAGCGTGGCGTGCGTGTGCGCGACGGACGTCGCGGTGCTGCCGGCGCCCGGGACGCGCGAGGTCCCGCGCAACGCCAAGATCTGGGTCGTCGGCGGCATGCTCGGGCCGTCGCGGCTCCACGGCGGCGATCGCGTGTGGACCGGCAACGGCAAGATGGTTGCCGCCGACGACGCGCGCGCGACCCAGCAGTTCGACCCCGGCGCGCTGGCGCCCGGACGGTCGTACCGGTTCCGCGGCCTCGACTTCGGGCCGGCCACGCGGTTCACCACCGGCAGCAGCGACGATACGGCGCCGCCCGTGCGCCCGGCCGTGCGTGCGCTGTGGATCGCCGTGCGCGACCACGGGGCCGGGCTACCGGTGGCCGAGCTCGGCTTCGACGCGGCGCTCGATCCCGACGCAGCGCTCCTGCACTTCGTGTTCACCAGCGAGCGCACGCGGCTCTCGCTCGTGACGACGACCACGAGCTGGCGCGATCTGGGTCGGCCGGCGTGCAGCACGGCGCTGCCGTTCGCCGCGGGCGAGCGCGTGCGGGTCGCGGTCAGCGCGATCGATCTGGCCGGCAACGAGAGCCCGCCGGCGATCCGGGACATCGAGGTCGGGCGCGCGGCGTCGACCCTGGCGGGCTGCGTCCGACACGACCACGACGCCTGCATGGCGATGAACCCGTTCATGCTGTTCGGCGGCACCATGCTCACGCTGATCGGCGTGTTCGGCGTGCTCGGCTGCCTCGCGATGCATCTGCGGCGCGTGCGCGAGGCGCGGTTCGCGGTCGCCGAGCCGATCTCGCTGCTGGTCGTCGAGCGGCTCGCGCGCGCCGTGCAGCGCCGCGGCGGCGTGCTCGCGGCGGTCGGCATCGTGGGTGTTCCGGCGCTGGTCGTGATGCACGTCGGCCCCGCGGCGATCATCTCGACGATCGTGGGCTGCATCGGGCTGCGCGCGTTCTTCATCTCGCGCGGCGCGCTGCATCTGATCGAGCGCGCTGTGGCGCCCGCCCGCGAGGGCGAGCCGGCCAGCTCGCCGGCGAGTGCGGAGGTCGTGGGCCACACGCTGATCGTCCGCCGCGGTGAGGAGGAGACCCGGCTCGACGTCTCGCCGACCGCGCTCGCCGCTGCCCGCCTCCACGCAGTGCCGACGTCGATCGCGACCCGACGCTGACCCGGCGCAGGTCAGCCTGCGAGCGCGGCGGTGCGCGCCGGCGGCCGACGCAGGAGGCTCGGGCCTGCGGCGATCGTCGTCGGTCCCTCGCCGCGCGCGAGCTGCTCCCACGCGCTGGTCCACACCGACCACGCGAGCGACTCGCGGAAGAACAGGGCGTGGTGGCCGCCCAGCGTGGGTAGGTCGCCGCTCCAGGGCGCGCCGCGCATGCGCGGAATCGGTACCGCCGCGCGCAGATCGTAGACCGCCTCGGTCTGGTAGCCGTGGCCGGGCCACACCACGAGGCCGCCGTCGGTGATGTCGTAGGGCGGCGCCTCTTCGTCGCCGGCGAGCGCGTGCTCGAGCTGCTCGCGCACCAGGTCGACACCCGAGCGCCGGTAGAACCCCGCGAGCGCGATCTCGAGGATCTTGCGCTGATCCTCATCGAGCCGATCGATCCAGCCGCGCTCGGGGATCCCGGCGACGATCCAGCCCGACTGTTGCTCGAACGCGATCCGCGCGCGCTCGGGTGACCGGCTCGGGCACGCCAGCTCGATGTGCACGCGGTTCGAGCCGATCGCGACCCCGGCGACCGCGACGTCGGTGATCCGGAACGGCGTGACCTCGTTGAGCATCGTGACCAGGTCGCGATCGGCGAACTTGTGGATCGAATCCTCGACGTGGTGAAGCTCGGCGCGGTGGCGGGCGACGCCGTGCTCGTCGGACTTCCACGCCGCGCGGCGCAGCTTGGTGAACCGCTTGGGGATCGTGCCCGAGTGAAACCCGGGTCGCAGAAACCCGACCATCGACTCGCCGTGGCTGCCGATCGCCACCTGGCGAAGCGCGCGCGGTCGGGTCTTGCGATACAGCCGCCAGTTCTCCTTGAGCTCCCACACCAGGAAGCCGGCGACGCCCGGCATGACGAACACGGTGAACGCCGCGAACGACGTCCCGAGCGCAGCGCCCATCAGCTGGCGCGCCGGGCCGCTGATCGCGCTCAGCAGCGCCGGATACAGCGGCACCATCAGCTTCGCCGTGACCGTCACCACCGGAAAGTGCTTGATCGGGTTCACCCCGGGCTCGATGAACAGGTTGATATACAGCCGCAGAAAGTACGCGACCGCCGACCACACCGTGCCCGCCGCGCCCTTCACGACCAGCGTCAGTCGCGACTCGCCGACCTTGAATCGCAGCCACTCGTCGACGCGGTACAGCCCGCGATCGACCAGCTCCATCAGCTCGGCGAAGATCTCGAGGATCCAGCGGATCACCCCGGGCACGATGCGGCTGGTCAGCTGGCGCCCCCAGCGCACCAGCCCATCGGCGACGAGCTCCTGCGCATCGCGCCCGATGCGCGAGTTGAGCCCGAGCGCGAACACCGCGAACAGCACGGCCGTGAGCGGCCAGCGCAGCGTGCCGTGCGCCAGCACCAGGCCAAACGCGGCGGGCACGCCGGGCTTCACCACCCAGCGCACGAACCGGCTCTGCAGCAGCCGCCGCACCAGCGGTCGGCGCAGCAGCGCGCGCGGGCCATCGAACAGCACGAACCGGAGTATCCGACCGGCGAGCCGCAGCACGAGCACCACCGCGCGGCGAAACGCCGGCACGTGCAGCAAGAGGAACAGGAACACCGCGCCGCCGAGGATCGATGTCCCGGTCGCGATCTCGGGCGACGCGTGGTGCGCGTGGCGCGCCGCGTGGCCGACCCAGTGCACCGCCGACGCCGGCCCCGGCGGCAGAGCATTCATCGAGGCGATCTCGCGCGCCGCACGGTGCGTGTACTTCGCCACCATGTCGATCATCTCCTGCGCGCCCTTGAACACCGTGTACGAGCCGAGCAGCGGCAGGATGAAGTACAGCGTGAGGAACCGTCCGATCGCGGTGCCGAACAGCACCGACGAGATCTTCTGCAGCGCGCGCAGGTAGCCCTCGCCGCGGCGATACACGCCGTCGAGCGAGTGCGAGAGCCGCAGGTCGCAGCGCAGGAGCTCGTCCCCCGAGCGCAGCTGATGCCGCCGCAGATCCGGCATCTTCAGGTCGTTGCGCGAGATCGCGTCGCGCAGGCCGCCGATCGACAGCCGGCCCGTCGCCACCGCCTGATCGAGCAGCTCGTCGACCAGCTTCTTGCCCGCCACGCGCTCGGGCAGGTTGCGCGGATGCAGCGCGACCTCGTCGAGCGCCGCCTCGATCTTCGGTCGCAGCGCCACCCGCACGTTGCCGTCGCCGCGCAGCGCCAGATCGTGCACCACCGCCGCCAGCCGCTCGTTGTCCGCGGTCTCCGGCAGCGTGCACGCGGCCAGCTTGTGCTTCGCCGCATGCAGGTGCTTCGCCACGCGGACCTCGCGCGTCGACGGCAGCGAGCGCACGATCGGCCGCCGCCCGAACGAAAACGCCCAGCCCACGACGTCCACTACGCGGACCTCGCGCTCGGCCACCACGCACGCCGTCTGCAGGTCATGCAGCAGCCGCGCACCGGGCGTGAACCGCAGCACCCGCTGCGCCGCCGCGACCTCGGCCACCGGCAACAGCGCCGCCGCCCAGCTCGGCTCCGCCGCACGGCTACCGACCGCCCGCGCCAGCCGCGCCGCCAGCTCCTCCAGGTCCTTGCGCGCCATCTCGCGATCCCCCGCGCGCAGCGCCAAGATCGCCGCGCGCGCCCGGTTCCCTTTCACCCGCGCACGCGACGCTCGCCCTCGCGCCGACCCATCCGTCACCGCCACCACCGTCATCCCCGGCTCGGTCACCGGCCGCGGCGCCGGCTCCACATACGGCCGGTCGGGCGCCCGCGCCGGCCGCGCGCCCGCCAGCAGTGCTGCGCCATCGACATCCATCGCAACCGCCGCATCCACATGCCCGACGTCCAGCGTCGGAAACGTTCGGTCCAGCGTGCGCGGCGCAAATTGCCTCAGCTCCAGGTACAGCGCCACGAACTCGACATACGTGGTCACATCGTCCGCGGGCGGCAGCAGCAGATCCTCCTGCCGCAGCACCGACCGGATCTCGTCGAACTCCGTCTGCCCGATCCGATGAATCCGTTCGCGCACCGACGCCTCCGTGATCCCCCCGCGCGCCAGCAGCTCATCAAAAGCCCGATGCACATGCGCATGAAAAACCGCCCGCCACGCCCGCGTCAGCGCCTCGCGCTCCCCGGCCTCGAGCTCCTCGCGCTCGCCTCCAATGATCGACACCTGCGCCGGCAACGCCTCGATCGCCACCCCCAGCTCGTCCGGATCCACCAGCTTCTCGAGCTCCGCGCGGGGCAGCACATAACACTGCGCATGCGGCACCTGCAGCCCCATCCCAGGCAACCGCCGATGCTTCTTGATCACCCGCCGCGCCACCCGGTCCTCGAGGAGGACGGCGCCTACGCGTGCGAGCTCCGCATCGACTCGTTCCATCGCCACGTAGCCCTACAGTTACCACCCCACCGCCCCCCGCGCTCGTCGGCCGGCCCATCGGGGAAGTCTGCCGATCGATATGCTGATCGTGATTGCTCTTCTCTTCATCAATTGAAATGTAATTTCAAAATGATGACGGGTTCCAAGGTCAAAAGCGATCGTGATTTCAGTGGACGCCGTGGCGAGACATGAACTCGACGGCGGTGTTGAACCAGTGGCCGACGGCGTCGTGGTCGGTCATGAATGCGACGTGGGCGCAGTGGGCGGCGGAGTACGACTGGGCGTTGCAGGAGGACTGGGTGTCGGAGTCGGGATTTATGCTGGCGAAGATGGCCATCTCGGCGCTGCCGCCCGAGGCGTCGGCGGCGTCGAACGGCATGGTGGTGGAGTCCTTGATGCCGGTGGGGGATTCGTTGGAGACCTGCTGGAGGTAGAGCGGGCTCTTGTGCTGGCCGGCGTAGCTGGTGATGACGAGGGGCCACAGGACGCTACTGGCCCAGGACAGGACGCCGCCCGAGAGGTCGACGGTGGCGGCGGGTTGTGGGGTGAGGCCGGCGCCGGTGGCGATGACGGAGACGGCGCCGCCGTAGGAGTGGCCCCAGAGGGCGATGCGGCTGGAGTTGACGAGGGGCTTGGAGTTGTCGCCCGAGCGGAGAGAGGTCAGCTTGTCGAGGGCGAACTGGACCTCGGCGC
>DATIPJ010001088.1:0-14878 GCA_035472155.1 Kofleriaceae bacterium | reverse complement strand
CTGCTGCTCGTACGCACGCGCGGCGAGGACGTTGGCGCGCGGTAGCCGGTGCGCCGCGCGTCGGCCTCGGCACCGGTATCGGCCTACATGCGGCGCGAGCCGAGGGACCCGCGGTCGACCTCGCCGCGGTACCGCGTGCGGTCGGTCTGGTCGGGCTCGCCGGAATAGCTGAACAGCGCCGCGACTCCGTAGCGCTGCAACTCGCGAACGACGGGCATCGCGTCGTCACGGCGCGCGATGCCGTCGATTCGCGTCAGCCACGACTGCAGCGTCGGTGCCGCGCTGCGATCGCCGTCGCTCGCCATGCACGACGCGAAGAACGTGCGCAGCCGCGCGAGCTCGGGATCCTCGGCGTGATCGCGGCCGGTCAACAGCGCTTCCACCGCGCGGTCGTTGACCACGTTCGCGCGGTCGTAGGCCCATTGCGCCTCGCCGCGATCGCTCGCGATGTGATCGACCGTGGCGAACCCGCCGCACACGTAGTCGTAGAAGTCGCGGCACGGCTCGCCGTGCGCCGCGAACGTCGAGCGATCGAGCTGCCACGTCGGTTCCTGCGCGGCCGCGGGCGCCGCGGGTCGCGCTTGGCCGCAGGCGGCGATCATCACCAGCACACCAAGAATAAAAGCGCTCCACGAGCCCTCGATCCGCAAGAGCTCAGCGAGCTGCGACGAGCGTCATCGCATCTGTGGGACCGGCGAACCGGCTGCGATGACGTCAGTGATCGCCGACGGTGGGGACGTCGTGGTCGCGGTCGGCGGCCGGAACACGCGCTCGCTCGAAGCCGGGTGGCGCTCGAGTGCCGCGGCGGGGCGCCGGGGCCGCGTCACGAGCTCACCGCTGCAGTTGGGGCACGCGTTGCCCAGGGTGGTCGTGGCGCACGAGGAGCAGAACGTGCATTCGAACGAGCAGATTCGCGCCTCTGTCGAGTCGGGCGGCAGGTCGCGATCGCAGCGCTCGCAATTGGGACGCAGTTGCAACATGACGCCAGCATGGGCTGGGCCCGCCCCGGCAGCCATCCACGGCGTCGCCGACGAGGGCGTCGCGTTTCGCGCGGTCGCCGAGGCGATCGCGCGTGGCGCCGGCGTCCCCGCGAGGAGCGTCAGCCGCGACGAAGCCCCGCAACACCTGGGCGCGATGGCGCACTTCGCGCAGGTGAACAATCCGACCTCGAGCGCACGCACGCGAGCGCTGCTCCACTGGCAGCCGACGCACGCGAGCCTGCTCGAGGATCTCGCGACGCCGCACTACTTCGCGCCGGCAACCTGAGCGCGATATCGAACGATGACGTCCCGACGCATCTCGATCGGGATTCTTGCCCGGCGGTAACTTTCGTCGGACATGGGCTTCGTCACGCAGCCAACCGCCATGTGACGCGCCCATCGGGGCTGTTGCATGGACCGATGAGCGATCGTGCAGTGAGTCGCCGTGCCTGGCATGATTGCCATCGGCACAGCGGCGACAGCCGAGAAGAGGATGTGATGCTGCACCGATGCTGGATGATGGCGGTCATCGTTGCAATGGGCTGCAAGGGCAGTAATCCGCACGCCGGGAATGACGCAGGCGAACCATCGCCAGACGCAGGTGAAGTGAGCGCTGATGCGCCACCCGACGCGGCAAACCCCGATGCACCACCCGACGCGGGCCCCGTGTGCAATCGGGTCGGCTTTCCCTGGGTGCCGTGGCTAGCGACGCAAGGCCAACCCGTCTGGACGATCGTCGCGGATGTCAACGGCGATGGAGTACCCGACGTTCTTGTTGGAACGCATTCCGCGGTGAGCGTGCGGCTCGGCGCGGGTGGAGGTCAGTTCCGGACCAAGGCGGAGTATTCGATCCAGTCGGGAACGGGGTCTGCCGTGGCGGACGTGAATCGCGACGGCAAGCTCGACCTGATCGTGGCGGGCACCGTCTCCGTATTGCTCGGCAACGGCGATGGCACATTCCTGCCCAAGGTGAACGTTCCAACGGCGCCTGCTGCGTCGATGGTCGCGGCCGCAGACGTCAGCGGCGATGGTGTCGTGGACCTCGTCGTCACCAAGGCGCCCGACAACGTGAGCGTGCTGCTGGGCCGCGGAGACGGTACGTTCGGAACTGCGGTGGACTATGCCAGCGGTGAGTTGGCGATCACGGTCGTCGTCACCGACGTCAGCGGCGACGGCAAACCCGATCTCATCGTCAAGGGCAGTAGCACCGTTGGCGTGTTACTCGGGAACGGTGACGGTACCTTCCAGTCCAGCGTGAGCTATCCGCTGCTCATCCCGGTCGGTGCGGTCGCGATCGGCGATATCAATGGCGACGGCAAGCTCGACCTCGTCGCGGTCAGAAACCACGGCGCGTCCGAGGTCCTCAAGTGGAGCGAGCTGCTCGGGAACGGGGACGGGACCTTCCAGTCTCGCCGGGACTTCGAGGGTCTCGACGACGCCACCGCGGTCTCCGTCGCCGATATCGACGGCGATGGCAGGCAGGACGTGCTCGTCGCGTCCAACCTGCACCCCCAGGTGTACGTGGCATCGCGCGGGTTCGCGTCCATCGAGGTGGGCGTTGGGCCGACGGCCATGGTCGTCACAGACGTGAGCGGAGATGGGAAGCCCGATCTCATCGTGCCGAACGGGGAGGGCGCGAACGTGAGCGTGGAGCTCGGCAATGGCGACGGCACGTTCCGCGATGTGCCGCCGGCGGCCGGGCCGTCCGCCTTCTTCTTCCTGGCGGATCTCGACCACGACGGCAAGCTCGACGCGGTGGGTCCCAGCACGGGAGGGAACGTGCAGGTGCAGCGCGGCGTCGGAGACGGTACCTTCCAGGCAGCCGTTCCTTATCAGGTGGACATGCCGGCCACGTTCGTCGTGCCGGCGGACGTAAATCATGATGGCAAGCCCGATATCGTCACGCTGAATGCCGCGAGCTTGAGCGTTCTGATCGGCAATGGCGACGCGTCGTTTCAGCCCAGGGTCGACCAGGCGACCGATCCGGGTGCCACGGCGTTCGCTGCCGCGGACATCAACGGAGATGGCAACGCCGATGTCATCGAGGGGTATTCGGCCGGCGGCAGCGATTTCCTACGCGTACTGTTCGGGAACGGTGACGGAACGTTCCGGACCGGCGCGGACTACCCGACGGCGGGATCGCCCGGTCAGGTCGTCGCGGCCGACCTCAACGGCGACGGACGGCCCGACCTCGCCGTGCTCAGCGGATTCGACACGATCGGCGTGCTGTTGGGCAAGTCCGACGGGACCTTCCTGCCCCGGATGGACCAAGCCGTCGGCTTCTCCAGTCTGTTCGAGGTGGCTGACCTCAGCGGCGACGGCAAGCCCGATCTCATCATCGCCGAGTCCGACTTCGATGGCAGCTCGGTCCGGGTGATGCTGGGCGCCGGCAATGGCACGTTCACGCTCAAGGCACAGTATCCCGCGAGCAGCCCATTCCTCGTCTCCATTGCCGTCGCGGACGTGACCGGCGATCACAAACTCGACGTGGTCTTGGACGCTCTCAGCTCGAGAACCCTGAGCGTATTCCCGGGAGACGGCGATGGCGCGCTGCAACCTCGGATCGATTACGGCGTGCTCGGTACGTTCCCGCCTGCGGTCGCCGCCGTCGACGTCACGACCGACGGCAAGGCCGACATCTTGATATCCGGCGGTTCGATGTTCGTCGCAACGTGCCTGCCGTGACGTGCCTCCGCTCGTCCGGCGCCCGGGCGAGCCCAGCGGTGACTCCGTGGCGCACACGCGCATCCGGGTCCGAGAGCTCGGTACACGACCGCCCGATGGCCGCGGGCCGACGACGACTGGCGCTGCTGCCGAGAATTCCCGGTTCAGCACGATTGCGTCTCACGGACGGCCCGCCCTTCCCCCGTGGATGCAATTGGCACTTCGCACGGTCTCTTTCGTGCACCTGTCTCCTCAGGGCCCGCCGGCACTCGCTCGGGAGTCGCTGCTCACGACCAGCCACCAGAGGATTGGACTACTGCTTGCCTGATGGAGCGCCAAGCCCGCTCAGGAGTCGGTATCCCGGAGGATTGGGCCGCTGATCCTGGTCTTGTCCTTCGGTACCAGACGATGCGCGCTGGATCCTGGCTCTTGTCCTTCGATGGCGTGTCCGTGCTCGCTCCGGTCCCATCACGCCATCGAATCGATGATCCTGCAATGACATCCCCTGTGAATATCCCTGTGTTCGCAGCTGTGGACCGTCGGATGTTCGAAAGAGGATTGGGCTGGATCCTGGCTCTTGTCCTGGATGGCGTGTCCGTGCTCGCTCGATGGCGTGTCCGTGCTCCGCTCTGGAGTCAGTACCAGAGGATTGGCCTGGATCCTGGCTCTTGTCCTTCGATGGCGTGTCCGTGCTCGCTCCTGAGTCGCTACTCAGCGACCCGGAGGCTTGGGCGGCTGATCCTGCTGCTTGTCCTTCGATGGCCTGTCGTTGCTCCGGGGTGGCGGCGAGCTCGGCGAGGTCGCGCTGGGCGAGTTCGTGAGTGGCGGGCTCACAGCCGAAGGGGGCTGGCTCGGTGGGGGCGAGCTCGATGGGGGCGAGCTCGGCGAGGTCGCGTGGGGAGAGTTCGCACGCGGTGGATTAGCGTCCGTCGGGTTCGCGCCGGGCGGATTTGCACTCGTCGCCCCCGCAGGTGCATCGGTCTTGCGCGAGGTCACCTTGCCGTCGTTCGCGACGCCGATCGTGGTCTCTTTACCTGCATCGAGGACCTTGATCTCGTACGCCGCGGCCGCGCTGCTTTCAGTCGCCTTGGTGATCGATGCGATCTTCTTGCCCTTGGTCTCGCGCTGCACCGTCGCTTTCACCGCTTTGGGCAGCTGGTCGAGCGTCACGCTCTCCTTGCGATCGCCCTGCGACGTCTTCTCGGGCGCCGTCTTCTCGGGCGCCGTCTTGCTGGGCGCCGTCTTGTCGGGCGCCGCCTTGTCGGGCGCCGCCTTGTCGTCTGCGCGCACGGCGGAGGTGACGGCGAGCGGCGCCGTGAACGCCAAACCTAGGATGATGCGAGATAGTGTTTTCATGGTCTTCCTCACGTCGAGATTAATGCAATGCATGCACCACGCATCGCGAGCGCCACAGCGCACGTGCGCCGAGCTCCTGCTCGAGCGCGCGCTCGCGCCCGGGACGCGAGTCGGTCCGAGCCGCGGTCGACCCTTTCGAGACGGAGCGCTCGCCGGGGAGTAACCTGTCCGAGGTTAGTGCGGGAGTAACCTGTCCGAGGTTAGTGCGGGAGGGGAGGAGAACCGCCTATCCGCGGGAGAACCTGTCCGAGTTAGTGCGGGAGGGGAGGAGAACTCCCTGTCCGAGGTCAGTGGAACGGCGGCTGAATCTCGCAGGTGTCTTGCGACCGCTCGGGAGAACCCCTGTCCCGAGGTCAGTGCGAACGGCGGCTGAATCTCGCAGGCGCTTGCGACGGCTCGAGGCGCTGGCGTTCCGTCATCGGCTCATCGGAACGTTCTGGTCAGGCAGGCCCCGTCGTTGCTTCGTTCTTCGGGATGCTAATGCGACCGCAGGCGATCAGCGCCGCAACTGATTCTTGAACGGCGTCAAGGCTCGTGTATCGGGGTGCGTAGCCAAGCTGCCGGCGACTCTTCTCGATGGAAACGCAGGAGCTACGCATGATGTGACCCCAAGAAGCGTCGGCGTCGCTCTTCTTGAGCCCGAGCTTCCATTGCTCGAACGGCAAGAATGACAGCCGGGGTTCCCGCCCGAACCATCGGTACATTGCCTCCGCAAATCCTCGCAACGTGAGCGCTTGCGCGGACACGGTGTTAAAGGCCTCGCCGATGGTCGCCACCCTGTTTTCGATCGCACGAATGATCCACTGGGCGACATCGTCGGCATGAACGTGATGGACCGTTTCAAGGCCGAGGTTGGGCAGGGCGAGCTCTTCGCCACGTGCGATCGACGCGAAGACCTCGGGATTCACGTTGCCCAGCGGGTTGATGGGCACCCACCCCTCGCCAACGATATGGCCTGGGCGGAAGCAGGTTGCAGGAAATCCATTTCTCCTCGCCTGCTGCAGGAGCCAACCTTCGATCTTCGCCTTGTTGACGCCGTAGGTGTCGATCGCGTTCGGACGGTCGACCTCTGTGGTGGGGATAGACGTTGCGTGTCCGTATACCCAAATGGAACTGCAGAAGAGATAGTGCTCAACCCGGCCGTGCAGCGCTTGCACGAGTTGCTGTGTTCCCTCGAGCTCGAAGGAGATCATGTCAATCACGATGTCCGCATCGAGCGCGGCGATCCGCGATCCGAATGTGCCCTTCGACTCCTCGTCGGTACGGTCCATGACCACGTGCTTGATCGTCTTCCATGCCGGATGCGGCCGATAGGGCGCCGCTGTGCCGCGGCTGACGTTTACGACGTCGTGTCCACGGTCAGCGAGCGCCGGTACTAGGTAGGTTCCGACGTGTCCGCTTCCCCCAATAAGAACGATCCGAGCCATGATCTCTCCTCGCCTACGTTCGTGGTTTCGATGTGAACTGTTTACACGCGGAGTCCCTCATGGCGAGGGCGACCTAGAACATTCCTTCCGGGTGGGTGGGGAGAACATTCCTTCCGGGGAACATTCCTTCTGAGGTTGGTGTGGAGCCCCTCTGGTGTGGAACCCCTCCGGGGTTGGTGTGGAACCTTCCGGGTGGGTGTGAAATGCGGGCCGCGTTCGCAGGTCGTCCGACTTGTCCGAGTCGCATGACGTCGGGCACAGATACGGACGGGCATGTCTCGCTCTCTGTTGAAAATCAGTGGCGGCGCACTGTCGTTTCAGACCTGATCATATAGATCGTCGGTTGGAGAGTAGTCGATTCTCCAATCGACCGCAGCGCCGAGGATGCCGCATTGCGCGCAGCGTATGCCGACGGTGATCCACTTCACCGATGCGTCATCGCGATGGCTGAATGCCACGGCGATCTCGAATGCTGTTTTCGCGCGACAAGGGCAGGCGACCGCTTCGGGAGCTGCGTCGGACCAAGATTCCTCCAATACTTGCCTGATTTGTCGATCGCCATCTACGGTTCCTTCCTACGCGGCGTGCTTCTTCGCTGCAACGAGCCCGAGCGCATTCTCGTGCTCTTTGAGCGCGCATGAGCTGGGTCATGCCATCGCGCCCGCCGACGACGCGGCGGAAGCGCGTCGCCGCGTCCGCGATCGCGGCCACGGTCCAGCGCAGGATCATCTGGCCATTGCGCCACCGCTTTACGCGCGCAGCGATCCGGCGCATCGAGCCGATCACGTTCTCGATCGCGTTCGTCGTCGAGAGCCGCCGTTCAAGCCGATGCGGCAGACCGAGCCGCATGACGGTGAGCGTTTCGTCAAGGCCCTCTTCGAGTGAAGCAGCGGCACCGGGAGGCTGTTCGCGGAGTCGACGAACGAGGTTCGTCAGCAGACGCTTCGCGCGAGTAGCGTCGGCACAGCCGTACGCGTCGCGCAGCGCTTGCCGCACCGACGCGCGCATCTCGTCGGGAACCTGGGCGTCCATCTGCCTCGGCCTTGGATTGTCGAGCGCACGCGGATCCTGACGTCGCTCGAAGGCGATCCGATCTGGAATTGCGTGGCGGGCGGGGAAGTCACCTGCGCCGCGCGCTACGGGCACGGCCTCGGCTGGATGGTCTACCAGTTCGACCGCAGCACGGTGGTGAAACACGGCGGTAACGACAAGGGTGAAAATGCCCTCGCGATCTACTCGCCAGACCCAGGCAACGGCGCAGTCATCTTCGTCAATGGCGGCAATGGCGTGCTCGTATCGACACAGATTCTGGGGTTGATCGGCGATCAGCCGCAGATCGCCGCCTACTACCGCCAGCTGGTCAAGAAGTTCTACACCGTAGACTTGCCGGACCCCACGGCGGACGCTTCGTCAATGCTCGCCCGCTGCGACCATGCGCGATAGGTGGGCGCGCAGCTCCTTCGCGCTCACCGGCTTCTCGAGTTGTGGCGCACCTAGCTCGTCGAGCCGGTCCCGGGTCTGCGCGGTGAACGCGCCGCCCGACAGGAAGATCAGGCGCCGCGCCTGATCGGGCGCCAGCTGCTGCAGCTGCTCGGTGAGCTCGACACCCGTCATGTTGGGCATCATCACGTCGCTGACGATCGCGTCGAACCGCGCGCCGTTCACGATGTGCTCGATCGCCTCGTTCCCGCACAGCGCAATGGTGATGTCGTAGTCGCGGCGCAGCAGGCGCTCCATGGTGTGCGCGACCTGAGCCTCGTCGTCGACCAGCATCACGCGGTGGCGCCGCCCACTGCGGTTCGGGCCGGGCTCGCTGATCGGCTCCGGGGTGGGCGCCGGGACGGTTTCGAGGGCCGCCGGGAGCACGACGCGCATCGTGGTGCCCTGGCCCGGGGTGCTGTCGACGGAGATCTGGCCGCCGAGGCCGCTGATGATGCCGTGGCAGATCGACAGCCCGAGCCCGGTGCCCTCGCCGACATCCTTGGTGGTGAAGAATGGGTCGAACACGCGCGACTGGATCTCGGGCGGCATGCCCTCGCCGGTGTCCTCGATCTCGATCACCGCGCGGTGCTGGTCGTCCGTTCGCGTGCGGATCGTGATCCGGTTGTTGTTCGAGTGGCCCTCCGGGATCGCATGAGCGGCGTTGACCAGCAAGTTGATGAACACCTGCGTCAGCCGGCCATCGTCTGCGGCCACCCGCGGCACCGGGCCGAGCTCGCGGATGAGCTGTGCGCGGTGGCGAACCTCGTTACCGGTCATGCGGATCGCGGCGTCGAGCACGTCGCCCACCGCGAGGGGCACGCGTTGCTCCTCCTCCCTGGACCGGCTGAACGCGCGCAGACCGTGAACGATCTTGCGCACGCGCTCGGCGCCGTCGCACGCATCGCTGACCACTTCAGCCAGCTCGTCGCAGTCGGCCGGCGTCGCCGTGCGCTTGGCGGCCTGCAGTGCCTCCGTGATCGCCTCGAGGTTGCCGGTGACGTACGCGAGCGGGTTGTTGATCTCGTGGGCGATACCGGCCGCGAGGGTACCCAGGCTCGCCATGCGATCGGAGACCAGGAGCTTGGCGCGGAGGCGCTTGCGCTCGGTGATGTCGCGACCGCTGGCGACCACGGTGGGCGCACCCGCGATCTCGACGAGGATCGCGGAGATCTCGCACGCCCGCCATGCGCCGTCCGCCGCCCGCATCTGGAGCTCGATGACCTCCGAGGTCTCGTGGGATCCAAGGTTGCGGGCGCGACGAAACAGCTCGGCGACCTGTGCGCGGTCACGGGGGTGGACCAGCTCGACGAGGGGGCGCGTTTTCCAGTCGTCGCTCTCGCGATCGATTCCGAGAAATCGGCGACTCGCCATGTTCAAATAGATCATCTTTTGGTCGCGCCACACCGAGATCAGATCGGGCATCAGGTCGATCACGGCGCGGAAGCTCGCCTCGGATTGCTCGTGGAGCTGACGGGTACGGCGGCGCAATACCGCGCGCTGGCGCCAGGCAAACCCACCGCCGATCGCGAGCAGGCCGGCGGTCGCGATCGCCGCGAAGAACCAGCCGGTCTGCCACCACGCTGGGAGCACGGTGAACCGGACGTCGCGGGGCGGACCCCAGCTACCTGCTCCGATCCGCGCCCGGACCTCGAAGCGATAGGCGCCGGGCGGCAGCGCCGGATACCGGATGACGCGCTGATGGTTGGTGGTCCACTCGCGCTCCATCGGCGACAACCGGACCTGGTACTCGAGGCGCTTGGGATCGACGAGGCTGGTCGGTGCGAAGTCGATCGTGAACGAGTTGTGATCGTGCGGGACCTCGACCGTCCGCCCGGCGAGCAGCGACGCGTCGCCGATCCGCGCGTCGAGCAGGGTCATGCGCGGCGGCTCGAGCGGTCCTCGGTAGTACTGTGCGAACACGTGGGTCGCACCGCCGGCCGCGCCGACCCAGATCGAGCCATCGTGATCGCCCAAGAACGCGGTCGCGGTGGCGTCGTCGCCGGCGTTGCCATCACTCTGGTCGAAGTGATCGATTCCATGCGCGGTCACGATGTCGAGACCGGTTCCGGTGCCGACCCACAACCGGCGCTGGGCGTCCTCGCCGACGTAGTACACCATGCCAGAGATCCCGTCGGCCGGCGTGATGTGCTCGAGCTGCGAGACCCGGCCGTCGCCGTAGCGAAAGCAGGTCACGCCGATCGCCTCGTTGTACGACACGCAGATCCGCCCGTCGGAGCGCAGCGTCAGGTAGCGCATCGCCGACGCGCCGAACCCGGCGGACTTGTCGAACAGGTGCCAGCGCCCGTTGTCGAGCACGACGATGCCCTGCTCGTCGGAGGTCCACACCTGCTGCCCGACCACGAGCAGCGATGCGAACCGACCATCGGGCCGTGTCCCGGGGATCGTGACATGCTCGATCGGCCGCCCGGGCACTGCGCTGGGAAGCCGATCGACGCCGGTCTCGGTCGCGATCCAGAGATCGCCATCGGGGCCGAGCGCGAGTGCGAGGATCGTGCGGCCTTGCAGTCGCTGTGCGTCGCCCAGTGAAGTCGCGTGGCCGTGCGGGTCGACGTAGAGCAGGTCGGACGGCGAGCCGCCAACGAAGATGCCTCCCTGGGGCGGAAATACGAAGGTGCGAACCATGCGCCCTTCCGTGCCGGGTACGCATTGCCACGTTCCACCCCGAGCCCGCGCCAGGCAACGATTCGTGCCCAGGTACATCGTTCCCTGCGGATCGCGCCCGAAACTCCACACATCATCGCCGGGCAGCCCGCTCGAGGGGTCGTGGCGCTCGATCAGCCCGCGCCCGCGTATCCGGGTCAGGCCGCCGCTGCTGACCCAGATCGTGCCTTCGCGATCGACGAACACGGTCCGACTTTGTCTCGCCGGCATTCCGACCGCGCGATCGATCAGCCGCCAGCGACCTTGGTCGCGGTACGCGATCCCATGCTCGGTGCCGAGCAGGACATTGCCGCGTGGGCCGATCGCCATGCCGGTCGACACGCCAGCGACGATGAAGCTGTCGGGCAAGCCCTCGTGCAGGTCGGTGGCGCGAGTCGCACCCTTCGGCAGGAGCCAAAGATGAGACGGCGAGCGGATCCACAGCGCGCCCTCGTGATCGCGCAGCACGCCGTCGACGCGCGCGCGGTCGTTCGCCACCTCGCTGCTCCCGAGGTCGACGCGCCGCCACGCACCATCTCCCGAGGTCAGCTGCACGCTATCGCCATCACCGACCACCAAGCCGTCGGCGTCTGCCCACAGGGCGTGGACGCTGCGCGCGCCGGTCCAGCCAGGTGCTGGTGAGAACACGCCGCTGGCATCGCGCACCATCAGCCCGCTGCCCTCGGTGGCGACCCACAGCTTGCCGGCAAAGCTCGCGATCCCGTGCACCGGGATCGCAGGCAGGCCGCGCGCGCTGGTCTGCGAGAAACGCTGGCCATCCCAGCACACCAGGCCAACGCTGCTGCCCACGCATGGCTCGCCGGTCGGGCTGACGCCGATCACCAACACCTGGGTCGACGTCATCCCATCGGCGGTCGAGAAGTGAGTGAAGCGCTCACCGTCGAAGCGGTACACGCCATCGTCGGTTCCGACCCACAGGAACCCATTGCCGTCCTGGGCAATGCTGTTGATCACGAGATTTCGCAGCCCATCGGCGCCGGCAAACGTGCGAAACGCGAGCTGGCCGCGCACGTCGTCGCCCGCACTGTTATCGGCGGCAACAGGTCGCGCTAGTGCGACGATCCACGACATCGCGATCGCACAGCGCCGGGCAAGGCTCACATGCTTGGAGCCGACCACGAGCGGGGAAACTGTAGCCCGAGATCAGGTCTTCGTTGAGCGATTCGCATGTCTGCGCGCCGTTGCTGATCTGACCCGCTGGCGCTCCTGACGCGGCCCGCTCGCGGTTTCACTCGCTGTGCGCTATCACTGAACTATATGGTTCAGTATCAAGCGAACCTCGACGCTGCGTTCGCCGCGCTCGCCGATCCGACGCGCCGGGGCATCCTCGAGCGGCTCGGGCGCGGTGACACGTCGATCAGCGAGCTCGCCGGGACTTCGCGATGACGCTGACCGGGATCAAGAAGCACGTCAGCATCCTCGAGGATGCGCGACTGGTGACCACCGAGAAGCAGGGCCGCGTGCGCACCTGCCGACTCGGCCCCCGCCGGCTCGCCGAGGAAACATATCCGCGTTCTCGGCAACCAGCCTGCTCACGATCTCGAGGACCGCCTCGCTATCGTTCGACGATCGCGTGCAAGTGTGAGGCGCGCGACCGGAGTGAATGTCATCGATCGTCAGTGTGTCGTCGCGCGAACCCGCGGCGGTGGCTCCCAGCGCGGCTTCGCCTTCGCTCGCGAGACATCGATTCCTTCGAGGAGCATCGCGAGCTGGTGCACATCGATTGCGATCCTCGTCGCGTCACCGGCTACGCGCGACGGGAAGGTAAAGGTCCCGCCGCCGCGAGTCCACACGATCAGCTTCCCCTGGTTTCGGCGTCGGTTCAGGAACATGAACACGTGGCCCCCGAGTAGATCGTGACCGAGCGCGTGGCGGATCTCGTTGACGAGGCCATCGAACGACTTCCGGAGGCTGACGGGCTGGGTGGCGAAGTACACGCGCACCGCACGCGGGATGAGGATCACGACGAGGCCTCACCAGCTCACTCACGACGGCGGCGACCCACGCCGGCGAGGCATTCGCGATCTCGATCGCGACGCCATTCGGCAGTTGTACGACGACATCCGCGTTCGTTGAGACGATGGTTGCTGGCACCAGGGAGAGCGATCGCGCTGGTGACGCGCTGGTCTCCGCGAATCGCTTCCTCCACAAATATCGCCGCTCGGGCACGAGCCCTCGCTTGCGCGAAAACTCCGCGATCGTGCCGCCGCTCTGCTTCCACTCGTCGATCACGCGACGAGCCTGTTGCTCGTTCCACCGACCGGCTGTGCTGACGGTGTCTTCTGCTTCGTTGCACTCGACGAGAGTCTCGCGTCGTCACGATCTGTCGGGACCCGCTGTCGAGTTAACCGGGTGCGCTCGACCGGACGCTCACGAAGAAACTAACCTGGGCGGGGAAGGCCGGGCGGGGAAAGCCGACAGGGAAGCCTGGGACGGGGAGCCTTGGGTAGCCTCGAAGAGACTAAGCTGAGCGCGTGAGCCTGGGGCGGAGGAGCCCAGGCGGGGGAGCTTCGCGCACTGCGCTGAGGCTTCATCACGAAACAAACCTTGGTCGCGAAACCACTCGGGCCGCCCGTGCCGGATCCCACGCTCCGGTAGCCAGGGCCAGCGGGTTCTACTATCGTTCATTGCTACGGTGAAGGGTAGCGGAGACCAGGACCCCGCGGCAGTCGCAGAACCTGCCCCAGCGAAGGTGACGCAGACGGTTGACGCGTCGCCGAGCGCGAAGGTGGAGGAGCCCGACGCCAGCTTGCCGCACGTCGCGCCGTTTCTCGATCCCGATCGCTACCGGATTCTCGGCGAGCACGGCCGCGGTGGCCTCGGCCGCGTGTTGCGGGCTCACGATCGCGAGCTCGGTCGCGACGTTGCGATCAAGGAGTTGATCTCGGGCGGCGACGTCGCCCAGCTTCGCTTTCTGCGCGAGGCGCTGATCACCGCGCGCCTCGAACATCCGGGCATTGTCCCGGTGCACGAGGCGGGGCGCTGGCCCGACGGCACGCCGTTCTACGCGATGAAGTTGGTGTCCGGCCGGCCGCTGCGCGACCTGATCGCCGAGCGCCCCACCGTCGACCAGCGCATCGGCCTGCTCCACCATGTCATCGCGGTCGCGGATGCGATCGCCTACGCGCACGGCCGCAACATCATCCACCGCGATCTCAAGCCGTCGAACGTTATCGTCGGCGATTTTGGCGAGACGATCGTCATCGATTGGGGGCTCGCCAAGGACCTGTCGATGCGCGAAGAGCCGCTCGTCGGCGACGCACCGCCTTCCACGCCGCGCGATCAGCATCTGACCGCGACTGGGGCGATCCTGGGCACGCCGTCGTACATGGCCCCGGAGCAGGGCCGCGGCGAGCGCGTCGATCAGCGCGCCGATGTCTATGCGATCGGCGGCATGCTCTGGGAGCTGTGCGTGCTCGAGAAGGTGCCCGAGACCGGTCGTCAGCGCGACCGCGTGCTTCGTCGAGCCGGGATCGACAAGGACCTGGCGACGATCATCGGCAAGGCGCTCGAGCCTGACCCTGAGCGCCGATACGCCGACGCCGGTGTGCTCGCTGCCGATCTCAAGGCGTTCAAGTCGGGCGCGCGGATCACGGCGCGCAACTACTCCATGTTCGCAAGACTGTCGCGCTGGCTTCGCCGACGCCGCGCGCTGGTGGTCTCGACGGCGGCGGTCGTGGCGGCCACGCTGGCCATCGTCGTGAGCGCCCGCTCGGCGCCCGAGCTGTGTGCGGCGCCCGCGGCGCGGCTCGCCACGGTGTGGAACCCGGCCCGACGGGCCAGCCTTGGCGCCAAGCTCGCCTCCGTCGACCCGGTGCAGGGCGCGAGCCGATTCGCCCGGATCGCGACTGTGCTCGATGCGGGCGCACAGGCGTACGGCGCGATGCATGTCGAGGCGTGTCGGGCGACGCGGGTGGAGGGCCGCCAGTCCGATACGCTGCTCGACCGCCGCATGGACTGCCTCGAGCACTGGCTCGGCGAGCTCGGCGATACCGTGCGCGTGATCGAGCAGGCCGGCGATCTTCAGGCGGTCGATCGTGCAACGCGCGCAGCCACGGAGCTGTCGCCGCTCGCGGCATGCGCGGACGTGCACAGCCTCAGCGAGGCGCTGCCGCCGCCGATCGATCCCGCCCGGCGCACGCGAGCGGCCGAGCTGGCGCGGCGCGCGCAGGAGCTCGAGATCGAGCATCACGTTCGGGAAGAAGCGCGCGCCGGGCATCTTGCCGGCGTCGGCGAGCACGGGCTCGAAGTCGCCCGAGGCGCGGATGCCGCAGAACTCCCAGACGA
>DATIPJ010001087.1:0-6694 GCA_035472155.1 Kofleriaceae bacterium | reverse complement strand
CTCGGCGATCAGCCGGTTGGCGACGTGCGGGCCGTAGTACCACGCGGTGTCGATCAGGTTGATGCCGAGCTCGACGGCGCGGCGCAGCACCGCCCGCGCCGCCGCGGGGTCGTCGGGCTCGCCCCACACGTCCCTGCCGGGGAGCCGCATCGCGCCGAACCCGAGGCGCCGGACCTCGAGGTCGCCGAGCCGGATGGTTTCGGGGCCGGACGCGAAGCGCAGCATCGGCACAAGATGCCTCATCCGCGCGGGTGCGGCATCGGATCCGCGCGCGACTCACGCAGGGCAACATCAGCGGCGGGCGAGCTTTAGGGTGAGCGGCCAGCGCACGATGCGCGGCCCGCCGTCGGGCCACACGGCCGCGATGCGGCGGCGCAGCTCGTCGAGCGGGCCCTCCCCTGCGGCGGCGACCAGGCGCGCGGTGGCCGACCAGGTCGTGATGTAGCCGAACAGCTCGTCGCGGCTCCACCGCGCGGTCATCTCGATCGCGGGCGGGGCGATCTCGGGCCACGGCAAGGTCAGGTCGCGGTAGCCGTTGTTGACGTGGACGCGCCCGTTGGGCCAGTACGGCTCGACCTGCTGGTAAAAGCGGACCAGCTCGGCACCGGCATCGCCGGGCAGCTCGGCGTTGCGGTAGGTGAGGAGGGCGACGACGCCGCCCGGGCGGACGACGCGCCCGGCCTCGGCGACGAACCGCGGCCAGTCGAACCAGTGCGCGGCCTGGGCCGCGACGGCGAGATCGACGCTGGCGGCGGGCAGGCCGCTGTCCTCGGCGGGCGAGCACTGGTACTCGACGCGCGGGTGGCGCTCGGCGTGATCGAGCTGCGCCTGGGCAGGATCGGTGGCGATCACGCGCTCGAACCGCTCGGTGAGCGCGACCGAGAGCTGGCCGCTCCCGCAGCCAACGTCCCAGGCGACCGCGTGGGCCGCCGCGCGGTCGGCGAGCGCGGTGACCAGCTCCGGCGGATAGTGTGGGCGGTAGGCGGCATACCGCGCGGCGAGCGCCGAGAAATGATCGGGGAAGCCAGTCATGGCGGTTCGATGCACGAGCTTCGCAGAGGGTCGCGGCGACCGCGAGCCGAGCGCGCACCGGCGCGGCGCGCGACGATGCCGACGAGCACCTGCGAGGTGCTGGCAATGACCCCCGGCGAGCGGTACCTTCGATGCCGATGGTCACGCGGCGCGGTTTTCTCGCAGGCGGGGTGGCCGCGGCACTATCGCTGGCGGCGCGGCAGGCGCGCGCGATCGGCCCCGGCTCGAAGTTCAAGTTCGGGCAGCTGCAGCTGTCGGGCGGCGGGCGGTCTGACCTCGGCCCGCGGCCGGGCGCGCTGCGCCGGCTGGCGTGGGAGATCGACAAGCGCACCTCCGTCGACGTGCAACTCGATCCGATGATCGTCACGCCGACCAGCGACACGCTGCACGAGACGCCGTTCCTCTACCTCGCCGGCGAGCGCGAGATCGATCTCCCGAGCACCGCGGGGATCGATGCGCTGCGCCGGTTCCTGACGTTCGGCGGCTTCCTGCTCATCGACTCGGCCGAGGGCTCGACCGACGGCGCGTTCGACGGCTCGGTCCGAAAGCTCGTGTCGACGATCTTTCCGCCGGTCGGCTCGGCCAAGGGCCTCGAGGTCGTGCCGAGCGATCACGTCGTCTACAAGTCGTTCTATCTGCTCGACCACCCGCTGGGCCGGCTGGCGATCGCGCCCGCGATGGAGGCGGTGTTCCGCGACGGCCGCATCGTGGCGGCGTACGTCGCCAACGACCTCGGCGGCGCGTGGGCGCGCGACGACTTCGGCAACTACGACTTCCCCTGCGAGCCCGGCGGCGAGCGCCAGCGCGAGCTCGCGTTCCGCATGGGCGTGAATCTCGTGATGTACGCGCTGTGCCTCGACTACAAGGCCGACCAGGTCCACGTGCCGTTCATCATGAAGCGGCGGCGCTGGAAGCCCGACGACGGCGCGCTCACGCCGCCCCGCTCCGGCCCGGGCTCCGGCGGAACGGGGCCGTGACGCCGTGAACATCGTCCTGTTCAGCCCGCTCGCGCGCGTCTCGCTCGCCGCCGCCGCGGTGGTGCTGATCATCGCCACGATCGTCGTCGTGCGCCGCGGCTACGGCGGGCTCGGCGCGCTGCTCGGCGTGGCGGCGCTGCTGTCGGGGAGCGCGCTCGCGGCCGAGGCGCTGATCTCGCTCACCGTGCGGCTCGCCGCGCCCAAGGCGGCCGACTTCAACGAGTACCGCTGGGTGTTCCTCGCGCCCTGGGGGCGGCTCGGGCTCGCGCTCGGCGGCGTGGCGGTCGCCGGCGTGGTCGCGCTCGCGTGGCGCGCGAGCCGGGGCGCCAGCGCGTGGCGGCGCGCGACGATGATCGGGCTGCGCGCCGGGGCGGCCGTCGCCGCGCTCGTCGTCTTCCTCGAGCCGGCGGTCGAGCTGCGCCAGGTCGCGCGCGAGCCCAACCGGGTCGCGGTCCTGATCGACGACTCGAAGTCGATGTCGCTCGCCGAGGACCCGCGCGGCCCGTCGCGCATCGAGCGCGCGCGCCAGCTGTTCGCGGCGTCGGGCGAGACGCTCGCGAGCTGGGAGCGCGAGCACAAGATCGACTACTACACGTTCGCCGAGACGGTGTCGGCGACCACGCTCAAGGCGCTGGCCGCCGACGGCGCGCAGGGCAAGGCGACCCTGATCCGCAAGGCGCTCGAGTACATCCGCGGCCACTACGAGGGCCACGACCTCGCCGGCATCGTGCTGGTCTCCGACGGCGCGTCGACCGGCGGCTTCGACGAGGACTCCGGCGACGGCGCGGTGCGCGACTTCCTGCGCTCACTCGACACCCGCGTGCACACGGTGTGGGCGGCGCGGCCCGGGCTCAAGGACGTCGCGGTCGCCAAGGTCATGGCCGACGAGTTCGCGTTCGTGCGCACCGTGGTCCGCATCGACGCGGTGATCCGCACGACCGGGCTGCCCGCGCGCCAGGTACCGGTCACGCTGTCGACCGATGGCCAGCCGCTGCGCCAGAAGCTCGTCGAGCTGCCGGCGGGCGATCACGACGTCACGGTCACCTTCGAGGTGACGCCGCCGCGGGTCGGCCGCTACGTCTACGAGGTCTCGGTGCCGGTGGCGCCCGACGAGGCCGTCACCACCAACAACACGCGCAGCTTCGTGGTTCGCGTGATCCGCGACAAGATCCGCGTGCTGCAGGTGGCAGGGCAGCCGTCGTGGGACGTGCGCGCGCTGCGCCAGATGCTCAAGAGCAACCCCAACGTCGATCTGATCTCGTTCTTCATCCTGCGCACGCAGGACAGCATCTCGCTGGTCCCCAACGACGAGATGTCGCTGATCCCGTTCCCGACCCGCGAGCTGTTCGAGCAGCAGCTGCCGTCGTTCGACCTCATCATCCTGCAGGACTTCGAGTACCTGCCGTACGGCATCGGCGACTACCTCGAGAACATCCGCAGCTACGTCGAGGGCGGCGGCGGGCTCGCGATGCTGGGCGGCTCGGCGTCGTTCTCGTCGGGCGGCTACTACGGCACGCCGGTCGCCGCTGCGCTGCCGGTCGAGCTCTACGGGCCGTTCGACCCCGGGCCGCTGCTCGATACCCAGCGGTTCTCCCCGCAGCTGACCGAGACCGGGCTGGTCCACCCGGTGACCTCGCTGCGCTACTCGTCCGAGGACAACGCGCGGGTCTGGAAGCAGCTGCCGCAGCTCGAGGGCGTGAACCTCATCGCGGCAGCCCGGCCCGATGCCACGGTGCTCGCGGTGCATCCGCGGCTCAAGACCAAGACCGGAAAGCCCATGCCGGTGATCGTCGCCGGCGAGTACGGCAAGGGACGCTCGCTCGCGGTCACGACCGACACGCTGTGGCGCTGGGGGTTCGTCGCCGCGGCGCGCCCGGGCGACGACGGCCGCCAGTACACCAAGCTCTGGGAGAACGCGATGCGCTGGCTGATCCAGGACCCGGACCTGCGCAACCTCCACGTCGACAGCGACGCGGTCGAGTACGCGCCCGGTCAGCCGGTGCGGGTCAGCGTGCGGCTGCTCGGCCGCGACTACCAGCCACTGCCGGGCGGCGCGGTATCGCTCGCGGTCCGGCGCGGCGCCGATCCGATGCGCGCGCAGCAGGTCAGCGATGCGAAGATCACCGTCGGCGAGGATGGCACCGCGGTGCACGAGCTCGGCGGGCTGACGCCCGGGGTCTACCGGGTCGAGGGCCACGCCACGATCGCCGGGCGGCAGGTCGACGCCGCCGACATCTTCCTGGTCCGCGAGGGCGGCACCGAGCTCGATCGGCCGGTCGGCGACCCGGCGACGCTCGAGGCGATCGCGAAGGCGACCTCGGGCGTGGCGCTGGGGCCGGCCGACCGCCTGCCGGCGAGCCTCGAGCTCGACCCGCCGCGCATCGTCCGCGTCGATCGACGCACCGACGTCGAGCTGTGGAGCCGGCCGGGCCTGCTCGTGCTGGTCATCGGCCTGCTCGGCCTCGAGTGGCTCCTGCGCCAGCGCAGTGGGTATCTATGACTGCGGCAGGGGCCCGATAAGTCAGGTAGAACAGGGACTCCCATGGCACTGCAGCTCGATAGCCTCGTCACCGACCTGATCTTCCAATCCTCCGCCGCGATCGACCAGAAGGCGCTGATCGACGGCCTCGGCGGCCAGGACGCGCTCGCGAACAAGCAGCTGCTCGACGTCGACCGGCTGGATCCGCGCGCCGAGATGGAGCTGTCGCCCTCGATGCCGTTCCGGCGGCGCGGCGAGCGGCGGCTGATGCTGATCGACGACAAGGCGATCACGCCGCGGACCGACCCGCAGGCTGACCCATGGATCAAGAACGACCTCCGGCCCGCCAAGCAGTCGCTCATCGACACGTGCCAGGGCCTGCCGATCCGCCTGGGCCGGCTGTTCGCGCTCGGTAGCTGGGGCGATGCGGTGATCGTCGCGCGCAACGTGCGGGACCTGCGCGCGATCTGCCTCCTGCCCTGGGCGCTCGATCCGCAGGTCGACGTCGACGGCAAGCGCCGCCAGACGCCGCTGTCGCAGAAGGAGTTCGAGGCCAAGATCATGGCCTACGAGAAGCGGCTGGAGGAGCTCGACGACAAGCAGATCATCGCCAACCTGACCGGCGTGTCGTTCGAGCGCCGCGGCGACCTCGTCGTGGTCGATGTCCTCGAGCCCGACGGCACGTGGGACCAGCGCAAGTCGCTGGCGATGGAGACCCAGCTCGCGGCGGTCGAGCGGTTCTCGCTGCTCCCGGGTGCGCCGGCGCAGCCGCGGGCCAGCGAGCGCCCGACCAAGTCGATCCGGCCGCAGACCGATCGCGGGTCGGTCAAGGCGCCGGCGCCGCCTGCCAAGCCCGAGCCCAAGGGGCCGCCGCTGTCGTTCAAGGAGGTCGACGGCAAGGTCGTGCTGGTGTTCCCGGCCGAGCGGTTCGACCTCGACGTCGCCGCCGCGCTCGGCAAGCGCGACTGGGACCAGGTCGTCCGGCGCTCGGACAACCTGGCCGGCGCGCTGCGCGACAAGATCCACCGCGACGGCGCGGGCTGGATCGCGCCGCTCGAGTTCCTGTCCGAGGTCTTCATCGACGGCAAGCCGCTCAGCAAGGCCGAGTTCGAGAAGGCCGCGACGACGAGCAACGGCGTGCGCTCGATGGGCGTGCACTTCCCGCGGTTCGGCCCGGTGACGCTGCTCGAGATCTCGGGAAAGGGTCGGTTCGTGACGTCGCTCGATAGCGCCGAAAGCGCGGCCCAGCTGGTGACCTAGGCGAGCGAATGCGAGCCGTCTTTTCCGTACAGGCGAGCGCCTCGCGAGCCGATCGAGACGACGGAGACCGTATGCAATACGGGCTCCGTCGCATGGCGGCCCGAGCGCCACGTCCACTTGGCACGGCCGCCACGATCCTCGCGCTGGGGCTGACCGCGTGGCTGGCGGTGCCCGCGCACGCCGATGAGCTCGACGGCGCGCGCGTCATCTTCGTGCGTGGGTCGACGCTGTTCCAGGTCGACGCGCGCGGCAAGGCGGAGACCGAGATCGCACAGCTCGCCGCCAAGGTCACCGTGCGCGCGCTGCGCACCGACGCCCAGGGTCAGGTCCTGCTCGCCGATCTCGCCGGCAAGTGGGCGTGGATGCCGCTCGACGGCACGGCGCGGTCGCTCGCCGATCTGCCGTGCGCCGACGGGCCGGCCCAGCTCGCCGAGGACGGCTCGAGCGTCCTGTGCCGGTCGCCGAGCGACGCCTACCGCTCGATCATCGTCGACCTCGCGCGCGGCCGTGGCGCCAAGCCGGGCAAGACGCTCGCCGTCGATGTGCCGCCCGGTGGCGCGCGGATCGCCGGCGATGGCGCCGAGCGCCGCGTGGTGTGGGCCGATGACACAGGCGTGTGGGCCGCCGCACCGACGGACCTCAAGAGCCGCAGCCGGGTCGCGCTCGATTCGCCGATGCGCGGCTTCCTGGCCAGCCCCGACGGCTCGCACGCGATCGGGGTCTACGCCGACGAGATCTACGCCGACGTCAAGCGCACCCGGCCCGCCGAGGTGCTGATGACCGTGCAGCTCGATGGCCAGGGCGCGCGGCGCAAGGCGATCCGCGATGGCGTCATCCTTTGTGGCGGCGGCGAGCTTGAGGAGCAGCGTGACGTAGCCCGCCAGGCCGATGCCGCCGCCGAAGAACGCCGCGAGCAGCGGCCGCACGCGCGCCGACGAGCCGACCG
>DATIPJ010001086.1:0-6638 GCA_035472155.1 Kofleriaceae bacterium | reverse complement strand
GGGCCGCGCTGACGGAGGCATCGTGACCAAGCTCGCGATCGCCGCGGCACCGTCGCAGGCGCTCGACGCGCTCGAGCGCGCGCTTTCCCCCGGTGGCGCCAGCGCACTCGATCCCGCGGTCCCTGCGGCGCTGTGGCGGCGCGCGCTGGCGGGCCCGGCCCACGATTTCCTCGGCCGCCCGGGCAAGGCGCTGCGATCGTCGATCGTTCGCGGCGGCTGGATGCTCGGCGGCGGCGCACCAGCGGCATTCCCCGATGCGCTCGCGCTCGTCCTCGAGCTGCTCCACGCCGGCTCGCTGATCATCGATGACATCGAGGACGGCGCCACCGAGCGGCGCGGTGCGCCTGCCTTGCACAGCACCGTCGGCGTGCCGCTCGCGATCAACACCGGCTCGTGGATGTACTTCTGGGCGCTCGCGGAGCTCGAACGGCTCGACCTTCCGCCCGCGCGACGGCTCGCCGCGCACCGGACGTCGATCGCCACGCTCGTGCGCTGTCATCAGGGCCAGGCGCTCGATCTCGCGATCACGATCGCCGACCTCGATCCGACGTCCGCCGGCGGTATCGTCTCCTCCATCACGCGGCTCAAGGCCGGCGCGCTGTGCCGCCTCGCGGGCGAGCTCGGCGCGATCGCGGCCGGCGCCGAGCCGAGCGCCCGAGACGCGATCGCCGACTTCGCCGAGTCCGCGGGCTGTGCGCTGCAGATGCTCGACGACCTCGGCTCGATCGCTTCGCCCGCCCGTCGCGACAAGGGCCACGAGGACCTGTGCGGCGGCCGTCCGACCTGGCCGTGGGCGTGGCTCGCCGAGGTCGCGCCGTTCGCCTGGGCACGCCTCGCCGGGGCGGCCGCCGCGGTGAGCGCCGGCCACGGCGATGCCGACGCCCTCGCCGATGCGCTCGCCGCGCAGACGGCATCGTTCGGCCGCGGCCGGATCCGCAGCCTCCTCGACGGCGCGCTGACCCGCCTGACCGGCGCGCTCGGCGAGAGCGCGGCGATCGATGTGCTCGCCGGCGAGCTCGCGCGCATGGAGGTGAGCTATGTCTAGGCAAGCGAATACGAGCCGACCCCTTCGCGCCGCGGTGATCGGCTCGGGCTTCGGCGGCCTCGCCGCTGCGATCCGCCTCGCGGCAGCGGGAGTCCGCGTCACCGTGTTCGAGGCGCGCGATCGCCCGGGCGGCCGCGCGGACGTCTACGCGATGAACGGCTACACCTTCGATGCCGGACCGACGGTGATCACGGCGCCTCATTGTATCGAGGAGCTGTTCGCCGTCGCCGGCCGGCGCATGTCGGACCGTGTCGAGCTCTTGCCGGTCTCGCCGTTCTACCGCCTGTTCTGGACCGCGGACGGCGACACCTTCGACTACGACGGCGACGCCGGCCACATGATCGAGCAGATCCGCGCGCGCCGGCCGGACGATGTCGAGGGCTATCAGCGCTTCGTGCGCTACGCGCGCGAGGTGTTCGAGACCGGCTACACGCGCCTCGCGCACACGCCGTTCCTGCGGTTCTCCGACATGGTGCGCGTCTCGCCCAAGCTCGTGAAGCTGCGCGCCGATCGCTCGGTCTATCAGACCATCGCAAGGTACGTCGAGAACGAGCACGTCCGCGAGGCGCTGTCGTTTCACTCGCTGCTGGTCGGCGGCAACCCCTACGAGACGTCGTCGATCTACACGCTGATCCACCACCTCGAGCGCACGTGGGGCGTGTTCTTCCCGCGCGGCGGCACCGGCGCGCTCGTCCAGGCGCTGGTCGATCTCCTCGGCGAGCTCGGCGGAGAGCTGCGGCTCGCCTCCCCGGTCCGCCGCATCCGCGCCGCCGGCGAGCACCTGGTCACGACCGACGCGCGGGCCGACGAGCCGTTCGACCTCGTGGTCTCCAACGCCGACATCCACCACACCTACGCGCGGCTGTACGCCGACGAGCCTCGCGCCGCCCGGACGACCCGCCGGCTCGAGCGCATGGACTGGTCGATGTCGCTGTTCGTCCTCTACTTCGGCACCGATATCGACTACCGGGACCGGATCGCCCACCACACCGTCGTGTTCGGCCCGCGCTACCGCGACCTGCTCGACGACATCTTTCATGGCGCGGCCCTCCCCGACGATTTCTCCCTCTACCTCCACGCACCGCACGTCACCGATCCATCGCTCGCACCGCCCGGCGGCGGCGCGTTCTACGTCCTCTCGCCCGTGCCGCACCTGGGCCACGCCCCGCTCGACTGGCCGCGCATCGCCGACGCGTACGGCGATCGCATCCTCGCGGCGCTCGAGCGCCTGCTGCCCGATCTGCGCCAGCACATCGTCGTGCGCCGCCACGTCACGCCCTGCGACTTCCGCGACGACCTCGCCGCGTACCACGGCGCTGCGTTCAGCGTCGCGCCCACGCTTCGCCAGAGCGCGTACTTCCGGCCGCACAACAAGGATCCGCGCATCCCCGGCCTCTATCTCGTCGGTGCGGGCACCCACCCGGGCGCCGGTGTGCCCGGCGTGATCAACGGCGCCAAGGCGACCTTCTCCTGCATCGCGAAGGACTTCGGCCTCGCGCCGGCGCCCGCCGCCGCGCCGCTCGTCCTCGCGGAGGCAGTGCGATGATCCGCAGCGCGGCGCCCGACGGCGCGATGACCGGGACCGCACTGGTCGCGGCCGTCCCGGCAGAGATCGCGCGGGCAACCATCCGGCACCACTCGCGGAGCTTCGCCCTCGCGAGCCGCCTGCTCTCCGCGCGCGAGCGCGATCAGACCGCGGTCGTCTACACGTGGTGCCGTCGCGCCGACGACGCCGTCGACGCTTCCGCCGCCACCGACGACACCCTCGCCCATCTCGCCCGCGAGCTCGACGACGCCTACGCCGGCACCGCGCGCGACCCCGTCCTCGCCGCATTCGGCGAGGTCGCGCGAGCGCGCGCGATCCCGAGGCAATACCCCACCGAGCTGCTCGCCGGCATGGCCATGGACGTGCGCGGCTCGCGCTACTGCACGATCGACGACACGCTGCTCTACGCCTGGCGTGTCGCCGGCGTGGTCGGCCTCATGATGGCCCACGTGTTCGGCGTCTCCGACGAGGCCGCGCTCGTACCCGCCGCGCACCTGGGCATCGCCATGCAGCTCACCAACATCTGCCGCGACGTCGCCGAGGACTGGGACCACCGCCGCCTCTACCTGCCCGACGACCTGCTCGCTCGCCACGGCGCCAGCGGCCTCACCGCCGAGCTCGGCCGGCCGCTGCCGCCCTCGGCACGCGCACCGCTCGCCGGCGCCATCGCGGAGCTCCTCGGCGTCGCCGACCACTACTACCGCTCGGGCGACCGCGGCATCCGCGCCCTCCCCTGGCGCGCCGCCATCGCCGTCCGCGCCGCCCGCCGGATCTACGCCGCGATCGGCGCCCGCCTCGCGCGCACCGGCCACGACGTCTTCGCCGGCCGCGCCATCGTGCCCGCCTCGCGCAAGCTGGCCCACGTCATCGCCGCCCTCACCGCAGGCGCCACCGCAGCCGCCCGCTCCATCGGGCGCCGCGCCGCTCACGCCATCCCGCGGCGCATCCTGGGTCCTGCCGATGTCTAGCCTGGCGATCTACATCGGCCGCATCCGCCAGTTCGACCGCAACGACTGGGTCGTCTACCTCGCATGGGTTGGCCTCATGCTGGGCCTCGTCGGCTCGACCGGCGGCCTCCTCCTCGTCGGCCGCGCCCATGGCGCCCCGTGGCCCGACGAGGCCTACCTGGTCCCCGCCGGCGCGCTGATCTTCACCATCGCGATCGCGATCGACACCATCGGCCACCGCACGATCTACAAGGAGGTCCTCCGCGGCGGCGAGCAGCTCGTTCACCACATCACGATCGCGTGCGGCGTCGGAAGCTGCGTGCTGCTCTCCTGGGCATACCGCCACCACGCGCTCTGGATCCCCGCCATGGTCCTGACCGTCCTGTCCTTCGTCTACAGTCTCATCGACGAGGCCTTCCACTGGAAGCGCTACACCAGCGCCCACGCCGACCCGGTCGAGATGTGGAGCCACGTCGGCATCTTCGTCGGCCACGGCATCCTGATGGTCGGCTGGTGGCGATGCTTCCAGCTCGGCTACCCGGGCGTCCGCGAGACCCTCGCGGCCCTGGGCGCCTGACTCTGGACCCCACGCGCGTCGAAATATTGTCCGGCCTCGCGGCGTTTGCCAATGTCGCCACGATGACCACGGCACGCTGTCTCCCCGTTTTCTGCGCGAGCGTTCTGTCGTGCATCGGCCTCGCGCACGCCGAGGTCTGGCAACCATCGGCCGGCCACACGCAGATCCCACTCTGGCCAGGCACGCCGCCCGACGCCCAACCCGCCGCTGCGAGCGAGACCGTCCACGCAGGCGACGCCCTGATCGCAGGCAAACCCCTTCACGCGATCCAGGACGTCTCCCGGCCGACCCTGACGGTCTACGCCCCCGGCGGCAAGAACACCGGCGCCGCGGTCGTCGTGTTCCCCGGCGGCGGCTACAAGGCCCTGGCCATCGATCTCGAAGGCACCGAGGTCTGCGACTGGCTGGTCACCAAAGGAATCACCTGCGTCGTTCTGAAATACCGTGTTCCGGGCTCCGGCCATCACTGGGATGACAAGTGCAAGTGCCACCTCAATCCGAAGGCACCGACGGCCTTGCAGGACGCGCAGCGAGCGCTGGGCCTCGTTCGCCTCCATGCCGCCGAATGGCACATCGATCCGCACAAGATCGGCGTGCTCGGCTTCTCCGCGGGCGGCCACCTCTCCGCGGCGATCAGCACCCACTTCGACAAGCGCCTCTATCCGCCGATCGACGCCGCCGACAAGCAAAGCTGTCGCCCCGATTTCTCGGTCGTGCTCTACCCGGGCCACCTCTGGATCGACGAGACCAAGCTCGAGCTGAACCCCGACGTCCCCGTCACCGCCAGGACCCCGCCGACCTTCATCGTCCAGGCCGAGAACGACGACGTCGACGATATCAACCACTCACTCGTCTACTACATGGCCCTCAAGAACGCGAAGGTCCCCGTCGAGATGCACCTCTACGCGGACGGCGGCCACGCCTTCGGCCTCCGGCGCACGCAGCACCCGATCACGGCATGGCCATCACTGGTCGAGACCTGGCTATCGACGATCGGCATGACCGCGAAATAGCTGCGCGCGAGCCCCGGCTCCTATCGCAGCGATGTGTGTACGACTCCGTGAAGCGCTGGGTGCCACCGAGCGAGTCCGCGCCGGAGGCGCTGGTGTACGAGGTCGAGGTGCTCGATGTGGTGACACCGCCGCAGGTTGCGAAGACGGCTGTACCGCCCCAGTCGGCTGCGCCCAAATAGTCTAACTGATTAATTTTACACTGGTTTAATCTGCGCCGCCGCCGCTCCCGACCGGGTATGGTCTGGAGACGTGCCTGAGGAAGATGTAGGCGCAGCAACCACAGGCTGGCCCGCGGCTGGTGTGGATCGCGCGTGGAGCCGGATGCTGGCGCATCGGCTGCGGGTGCTGCTGCACACGTTTCCGCTCGCGGCGCTGCATCGATCGGACGGGCTGCGCGACCCCGAGCTGCGGCACTACGACGGGCTCGCGCTCGGGCTCGCGACGATGGATCTCATCATCGATCACATGGGGCTCGATACCGATGTCGATCGCGCGCGGGTGGCGAGCCATCTGGCGCCGCTGCTCGAGGAGCTCGATCGGAATGCGGGCAAGGCGCCCGACCCGGTGCGCCATGCGGCGATGGCGGATCGCGTGATCGCGGCGCTGCGGAATGACGATGAACGGCGGCGGCCGTTCGAGGCGCGCTACCTGGATGTCGACGAGGGGCGGCTGGTGCACCGCGTGCGCGAGTTCCGGCTGGTGTACGACCAGTTCCATCCCGAGGGCGGCACGGTGCTACGGCTGTCGAACGAGGCGGTGAATCTGTTCCTCGGGGCGCTGGAGCTGCCGATCGAGGATGCGCAGGCGGCGGCCGAGGCGATCGTGCAGTCGCAGCTCGCGCGCGGCCGGCTCGACGAAGCGCTCGAGTCGGCGCACCGGGCGCACCTGCAGTCGATCCGCTACAAGGCCAAGCTCGAGCGCGTGCTGCTCGACACGCGGCGCGATGTGACCAGCCTCGACTGGCGGGTCGAGGTACCGCGGCTGCTCGACGAGGCGCTGGCGCATGTGTCGTCGCGGCTGCTCGTCGAGCAGACGATCGTCAACACGGCGGCCGAGCGGCTCGAGGTGCTCGAGGATGGCGACGAGCGCGGGGCCATTGTCGCGCGGATCGGGGCGCTGGCGCGCGAGTGCATGCTGCTGCACACCGCGCTGCAGGCGCCGCTGATGCGCGCGCGGAACGTGTTCCTCGAGGAGCAGGCGCGGCAGCGCTATGTCGCGCCGCCGATCACCGCGCGGCCCGAGCTGTTGCGCGAGGTGCTCGAGCCGGTGCTCGCGATGTCGGCCGACGACGCGCTGCCGGTGGTCGAGGCGGTGCAGCCCGTGTTGTACGGCGCGCACCCGCCCGCGATGCTGTCGCTGCGCATGCTCGTGGACTGGCAGCTGCGCCGGCGGCGCGAGACGGCGCCCTCGCCGAACGAGGTCGCCGATCTCGATCTCGCGGAGCGCACACTGGATCCCACGCGGTTCCCCGAGGACGTGCGCGCCGTCGTTCGCGAGCTGATCGCCGGGC
>DATIPJ010001085.1:0-20678 GCA_035472155.1 Kofleriaceae bacterium | reverse complement strand
CGCGACGTTCCTGGCGCTGCTCAAGGGCGCGGACAACTGACGCGTCAGGGCGGGGCAGGCGCTTCGGGCGTCTTCGGCGTCTCGACGGCAGGCGCAGCACCGTCCGCGGGTGCATCACCGGCATCGGGCGCGAGACCGGCCCGCGCGTCGAGCCACGGCATCGCCGCGGGCAGGCCCTGCTCGATCATCGAGTGATAGTGATCGCCGGTCGGCACGATCAAGAGCCGCGAGGGGCTCTGGAACGGCTCCAGCGCCTCGGCGAGCTTCTCGGACTCGCCGACCGGGACCACCGCATCCTCGGTCGAGTGGAACAGGAACACCGGCTTGTAGCGCAGCTCGCTCAGGTGCGCGATCGGCGAGCTCGCGTGCAGGCGCGCGGGCGCCAGCGGGTCCATCTGCTTGATCGGCTGCATGAACGGCATGACGTGCGAATCGACGTCGGTCACCGGGCTGAACGCGACGATCGCCTTGACCTGCGGCAGCTGGCCGCCGGCGCGCAGCGCCAGGGTCGCCGCGGAGCTGTGCCCGACGGTGTAGACCCGCTCGGGGTCGGCGCGCGGCTCGCTCGTGAGCGCGAGCTCGACGGCGGCGCGCGCATTGTCGAGACCCGCATTGGCGCGCACGAACGCGCGCACGCCGACCTCGATCGCCGCGACATCCTCGCGGTCGGCGACCGGCCCGTCGAGCGAGTACGCCACCACGAGGTAACCGCGCTCGGCCCACGGCACGTGCTCGGCACGGTCGCCATCGCCGAGCTTCATGCCCCAGATCAGCGGCGTGCCGGCGGGCGCGATGAGGATCACCGGGCGCGGCCCCTCGATCTTCGCGGCCGGGCGATAGATCCACACGGTCATCGGCGTACCCTCGCGGTCGAGCACGACCTCGCGGACCGAGACGCCATTGGCGAGCTCGTGGATGGTTCCTGCGGCTGCGCCGGGCGCCTGCGCGCCCGCGGCGTCGCCATGCCGGCACCCGAACGAGATCAGCGAGACGAGCGCGAGCCAGCGGAGAGTCATCGCGCAGAACATGTCATGATTCGGCGCGCGATGGCCATCCTGCTCGTCCGGCACGGCGAGACCGCCGGCAACGCGGCGCGCGTCGTGCAGCGCCCCGAGGTCCCGCTCAACGAGCGTGGCCGCCGTCAGGCCGCGTTGCTCGGGGAGCGCCTGCGCGCCCATGGCTTCGCGCATGTGCTGTGCAGCGATCTGTTGCGCGCGCGGATGACGGCAACGGCGCTGCGCGGCGCCCAGATCGAGAACACGCCGCTCCTGCAGGAGCGCAACTTTGGCGACCTGCGCGGACTCTCGTACGACGTGCTCACCGAGGATCCGTTCGCGCCCGCCTACGTGCCGCCGGGCGGCGAGAGCGTCGAGGCGTTTCACCGCCGCGTCGCCGAGGCGTTCGCGCTGATCGCCGAGCGGCGGCGCGCGCTGTCCGGTCCGCTCGTCGTGGTGACCCACGGGCTGGTATGCGCCGCGATCCTGGCCAACCATTGCGCGGCTGCCCAGGTGCCGGAGCGCTTCGCCAACACGTCGGTGACGGTGCTCGATCCCGAGGCGCCGTTCACCGCGCGCCTCATCAACTGCACCGAGCACCTGGCCGACTTCGGCGACGGGGAGGACGGCTCGACGCCGGTGTAGGGTAAAGTCGCCGGCAAGGAGCACGCATGCCGTACAACGAGGGCAGGGTCGTTCACGACGCGGACTCGCACATCTTCGAGCCGCCGGGCACCGCCGAGCGCCACGCCGATCCGAGCATCCGGCCGCGGCTGGCGGAGGCGTTGCGTTCGCTCGCATGGTCGTCGACGGAGGAGGCGGCGGTGGCGCGCCAGCGCGACGCGGCGTTTCGCGCGCGCGATCCCGAGGACATCATGCTGCGCAAGAACCAGCTCGCGCCGGGAGCCGTGCTCGCCGAGGACCGCTCTGCCGCGCTCGATCTGCTCGGGTTCGCGAGCCAGCTGGTGTTCACGACGACGTACCTCGACTCGCTGCGCGCGTTCGAGCGCGGCGACGACCTCGATCTCAGCTACGGCCTCGCGCTCGCGCACAACCGCGCGATCGTCGAGTTCTGCGGCAGCGATCCGCGGCTGCTCCCCGTCGGCTACCTGCCGCTCGGCGACATCGCGCGCTCGATCCAGGCCGCCGCGCAGGCGATCGAGCTCGGGGTCGCCGCGCTGATGATCCCGTCGCATCCGCTGCGCGCGCATTCGCAGAGCCACATCGGCTTCGACCCGATCTGGGCCCGCGCGCAGGAAGCGGGCCTGCCGATCGTGTTTCACGTCGGCGGCGAGCAGACCATGGACCCGGTCTACAAGAACAACGGCCTGCCGCCGGTGCCCGACTTTCACGGCGGCGACGCCAACTTCACATCGGTCACGTACCTGGCGATCCCCTACGCGCCGATGCAGACGCTCGGCACGATGATCTACGACGGCGTGCTCGACCGCTTCCCGCGGCTACGCGTCGGCGTGATCGAGCTCGGCGCCAGCTGGGTGCCGGGCTGGATGCACGCGCTCGACTCGGGCGCCGATGCGTTCCGCAAGAACGAGGAGCGGCTGAAGCAGCTGAGCATGAAGCCGAGCGACTTCGTGCGCCGCCAGGTCCGCGTGACGCCGTATCCCCACGAGCCCGCGGGCTGGATCGTGAAGAACACCGGCCCCGAGGTCGCGATGTTCTCGTCGGACTATCCCCACGTCGAGGGCGGCCGCAACCCGCTGCGCCGGTTCGACACCAGCCTCGCCGACTGCAGCGACGCCGAGCGCGGCGGGTTCTTCTCGGGCAACTTCGTCGACCTCATGGGGCCGCGCCTGCCCGCGCAGCTCCGGTCATGACGGCCCGCGACGCGGCGCGCGCCGCGGACACCGCCGCCGCGGTGCAGCGCTTCATCGAGACCGACCTCGATCGCCTGCTCGACGAGCGCGCGGCCGCCGATCCGGGACCCGCGCTGCTCGAGCTGTTCCGCCGCACCGCCGCGAGCGTGCCGGCGTACGCCGCGTTCCTGCACGAGCGCGGCATCGATCCGGCGTCGGTCCGGGAGGCCCAGGCCTTCGACCGCCTGCCGCTCATGACCAAGGCCGAGTACTTTCGGCGCCATCCGCTGCGGTCGCTGTGCCGCGGCGGGTCGCTGTCGGCGTGCGACATGGTCGCGGTGTCGTCGGGGTCGACCGGCGAGCCCACGTTCTGGCCGCGCGCGCTCACCGACGAGCTCGCGGTGGCCGCGCGGTTCGAGCAGGTGTTCCGCGACAGCTTCCAGGCCGATCAGCGGACGACCCTCGCCGTGATCTGCTTCCCGCTCGGCACCTGGGTCGGCGGGATGTTCACCGCCGCGGCGTGCCGCCACCTCGCGACCAAGGGCTATCCGATCACCGTGCTCACCCCGGGCAACAACCGCGCGGAGATCATGCGCGTGGTGCGCGAGCTCGGCCCGCAGCTCGAGCAGACCGTGCTGCTGGGCTATCCGCCGTTCCTCAAGGATGTGGTCGACGCGGGCATCATCGAAGGCTTCGCGTGGCGCGACCTGGCGATCCGCCTCGTGCTCGCCGGCGAGGTGATCAGCGAGCCGTGGCGCGACCTCATGGCCGAGCGCCTGGGCCTCACCGATCCGGCGCGCGACACCGCGTCGCTCTACGGCACGGCCGACGGCGGCGTCCTGGGCAACGAGACCCCGCTGTCGATCACGGTGCGGCGCTTCCTCGCGCGCGAGCCGGACGCGGCGCGCGCCGTGTTCGGCCAGGCCCGCCTGCCGACGCTGGTCCAGTTCGATCCGTTCGAGCGCTCCTTCGAGGTCCACGAAGGCACGCTGGTGGTCTCCGGCGACAGCGGCATCCCGCTCGTGCGCTATCACATTGCCGACGAGGGGGGCGTCATTCCGTATGCGCACCTGATCGGCCAGCTGCGCTCCCTCGGGTTTGACGCCGAGGGGGAGACGCTGCGGGGCGGTGCGCGTGGCATTCGCGCACTGCCATTCGTTTATGTGTTCGGGCGCTCTCACTTTGCGGTGTCGTACTACGGTGCAAACGTATTTCCCGATACGGTGATCATTGGCCTCGAGCAGCCGGAGATCCGCGAGCTGGTCACCGGCAAGTTCGTGCTCGAGGTGCGCGAGACCGACGACCGCGATCGCGAGCTGTGGATCGCCGTCGAGCTCTCGGCGCGAGGCATCGAGGCCGCTCCCGATCCCGTGCGCGATGCCGTCGCCGATTCGATCCTCGCCGTGCTGCGGCGACTCAACAGCGAGTTCGCCAACTACGTACCGACCGTCCGGCAGCGCCCGCGCATCACGCTGTGGCCTACCGGACATCCGGAGTATTTCCCGATCGGCGTCAAGCATCGCTACTCCCGATCACCGCAACGCGGCTGATCGAGAAGATAGGCGTAGTCTCTGCGCCATGCGAATCCAGCTAGCTGGTCTATTTTTGTTGATAGCTCTGGTGGGTTGTCAGGTGGACCCGGACACGGTGGACGAGCGCGCGGAGACCGCCGCGGCCACACTCGATCCCCTCCGGCAGTTCTTCGACGAGGTCGACGGCGATCGCATCATTCAATCGATGCGCGACCTGTCGGGCGTCGACCCGGTCGACATCGGCGGCACGATGGTGCGGATCGACGAGCGGTTCAGCGCCGACGGACGCAAGCGGTTCCGCCAGTACTTCACGCAGTTCATGGAGAACCTCGGGCTCGAGGTCAACCAGTTCCACTATCAAGCGGCCCGTCACCCGCGCGGCGGCGACAACGTCGAGGCGATCCTTCGCGGCAAGTCGCCGGACTCGTTCGTCGTGATCGTGCACTACGACAGCATCGGCCCGCGCGGCCGCGAGACCCAGAACCCGGGCGCCGACGACGATATGTCCGGCATGTCGATCCTGCTCGAGACCGCGCGGCTGTTCGTCCGGCACCGCGACCAGCTCGCGTTCACCGTGCGGTTCGTCGCCAGCGACGAGGAGGAGCTCGGTGGGCTCGCCGGCGCGCGCGACTATGCTGCGCACATCAAGGCGCTGTCGGAGAGCGAGGGCTTCGCGCTGGTCGCTGCGGTCGACGACGAGCAGAGCGGCTGGAACTGCAGCCGCGACAAGCGCTGCGGCGACAACACCTTCCCCGCGTTCGACATCTTCAGCTGCGGCAGCGGCGCGGGCCGCAGCTTCGACTTCGCCGCCCTCGGCGATCAGTTCGCGAGCGTGGTCGCCGCGACCTCGCCGCTCCACGTCACGCGCGGGTGCCTGGGCCAGAACAGCGATCACTTCGCGATGTGGGAGATCGGCGTGCCCGCCGTGGTGTACTCGGAGCACAACCCGTTCGCCAATCCGCACTTCGATCGCTCGGGGGGCGACACGTTCGACAAGATCGACACCGACTACCTGATCTCGATCGCGCGGCCGGCGATCGCATTCCAGGCCGGTCTCGCGGGCATCGTGGCACTGGCGCCCACCGGTGGCACCACCCAGGCGCGCTGATCACGGAAGACCGGGCGGCCGCGCCTGCCCGATCGCGCGATCGGCGGCACAATGGAGGGTAGGAGGTAGCCATGCACCGCAGCCGTCTTTCCACGTTCGTCATCGATTGCAAGGTCAGCGATCTCCCCGCCGCCGCCGAGTTCTGGAGCAAGGCGCTCGGCCGCGAGCTCCAGCCGCCCGACCCCAGCGACCCGAACTATCGCCAGCTCGACACCTCCGACGACGAGCCGATGGTGCTCCTGCAGCAGGTCGAGCACGACAGCCGCATCCACCTCGACATCGAAGCCGATGACCTCGAAGCCGAGGTCGCGCGGCTCGAGAAGCTCGGCGCCAAGCGCATCAAGTTCCTCAAGCGGTGGTGGCTGATGCAGGCTCCGACGGGACAGGTGTTCTGCGTCGTCAATCCGCAGCGCGGTCCGCTCGCAGGCAAGCCCAACGCGAACGAGTGGCCCTGAAAGCGCGGCCGGCGGCGTGGTAGGTTGCGCCGTGCGGTACGATCTCCACACCCACTACTACCCGCCTTCGTACTTCGAGCTCATTCGCCAGACGCCGGGTGAGTTTTCGTTCGGGACCGATCCGACGGGCCGGACGATCATTCGCTACAAGGGCGCTCGGTTCTTCGGCGTCACCGCGCCGATGACCGATCCGGCGCAGCGCCTGGCCGACATGGATCGCGTGGGCATCGACGTCGAGGTGCTGTCGCTGTCGACGCCCAACGTATTCTTCGCCGAGGGCGCGGCCCAGATCGAGGTCGCGCGGCTCGTCAACGATGGCTACGCCGAGCTCATCGCGCAGCACCCGACGCGGTTCAAGGGCTTCGCCTCGATCCCGATGGATGTGCCCGACGCCGCGCTGCGCGAGCTCGAGCGCGCGCTCGGCGAGCTCAGGCTCAACGGCGTGGTGCTGCTCAGCAACATCCGGGGTCGCACGCTGACCGACCCGGCGTATCGCCCGTTCTTCGAGGAAGCCAATCGCCGCCGCGCCTGCATCTTTCTGCATCCGATGCTCCCGGTGCAGGCCGAGGCGTTCAACGAGTACGTGCTCGGCCCGCTGATCGGCTTTCCGTTCGACACCAGCCTCGCGGTGGCGCGCATGTGCTTCGCGGGCATGTTCCAGGACTTTCCCGATATCCGCTGGGTGATCGGCCATCTCGGCGGCGCGATTCCCTATCTGATGGAGCGCCTCGACAATGGCTTTCGCGACTTCGCCGAATGCCGCGCGAACATCGACAAGCTGCCGAGCACGTACTTGAAGCGCCTGCACTACGACACCGTGAGCTTCAGCGAGCCCGCGCTGCGCATGGTGCGCGACCTCGTCGGTGTCGATCACATGGTGATGGGCAGCGACTATCCCCATATGCTGGGCTCGATCGAGCGCGCGGTGACCTCGATCGACGGCCTCGGCATCTCCCAGGCCGAGAAGCAGGCGATCTTCAGCGGTACCGCGCTGCGCATCCTCAATAACGTCTGAGCGGCAGCGTGGCAGTCCAGACTCCGCGGCTGTTGCGCGTCGTCGGCCTCGCCGGCCTGACCGCGATCGCGCTCAACGGCGTGGTCGGCTCGGGCATCTTCGTCCTGCCCGCACGGATCTATGCGCTCGCCGGGGCGGCGAGCCCGGTCGCGTATCTGGTGGCCGCGGTCCTGATCGCGCTGGTCGTCGCGTGCTTTGCCGAGGCCGGCAGCCGGTCCGAGGAGACCGGCGGGCCGTATCTCTATGCGCGCGACGCGTTCGGCGACTTCGCCGGCTTTCTGATCGGCTGGATGTTCATGATCACGCGGCTCACCGCGGGCGCCGCGATCGCCAACGCATTCGTCGCTTATCTGGCCACGATCGATCCTGCGCTCGCCACCGGCGCAGGGCGGTTCTGCGCGATCACGCTCGCGATCGGCGCGCTCGCCGCGGTCAACGTCTACGGCGTGCGGCAGGCGTCGTCGACGGTGAACCTCCTGACCATCGCCAAGCTCGTGCCACTCGCGATCTTCGTCGCGGTCGGGCTGTTCTTCGTCGACACGAGCCGCGTCGCGCTGTTCTCGCTGCCCCAGGCCGGCTCGCTGCGCCAGGCCGCGCTGCTCCTGGTGTTCGCGTACGGCGGATTCGAGAATGCCAATGTCCCGACCGAGGAGGCGCTCGACCCGCGGCGCCATCTGCCGATCGCGCTGCTGACGACGATCGCGGCGGTCGCCGTGCTCTACGTGCTGATCCAGGTCGTCGCGCAAGGGACGCTGCCCGAGCTCGCGACCAGCGCGACCCCGCTCGCCTCGGCCGCGCGCAACACGATGGGCGCGCCCGGCGGCTGGCTGCTGACCGGGGCGGCGCTGCTGTCGACGCTGGGCAGCATCAGCGCGCTGGCGCTCGTCGGTCCGCGCATCCTGTTTGCGTTCGCGCGCGCGGGCCGGCTGCCGGCGGCGCTCGCCGAGATCCATCCGCGCCATCGCTCGCCGCACTGGGCGGTGATCGCCTTCGCGGTGCTGACCTGGGGGACTGCGCTCGTCGGGGGCTTCGCCGAGCTCGCCGCCGTCGCCGCGGTGAGCCGCCTGGTGTTCAGCGCGAGCACCTGCCTGGCCGTGCCCGTGCTGCGCCGGCGCAAGCGCGAGGTCCCGCCGCGCTTCCGGCTGCCCGGCGGGCCGCTGATTCCGCTGCTCGCGGTCGCGCTCTCGCTGTGGCTGCTCAGCGGGCTCACCCGCGCGCAGGCGATCGCCGGGGGCGTGGGCCTCGCCTCCGGGCTCGTCGTCTATGCCGCCTCGCGCTGGCTCGGCTCGACTTCGGCGTACAGGCGGCGGTAGCGTCGCACCCGGAGGTCGCCATGCGCCGCTGTCTCGCCGCTGTCTTCACCATCGCCATCGCGCTCGCTGCCGGGGGCACCGCGCCGGCCGCGGCCGACGAGCCGATCTCGCGCGAGGCCGCCCAGAAGCTCGCGCAGGGCACGTTTCGCGAGCTGCTCGAGCTGCTCGCGCTGCCCAACGACGCGATCAACCCGGCGGACATCGTCAAGAACGTCGAGTACCTCGAGCGCGCGTTCGCCAAGCGCGGCTTCACCACGCGCCGGCTCGACAACGGCGGCAAGCCGCTGCTGTTCGCCGAGTGGCCCAGGAAGGTCGCCGGCGCCAAGACGGTGCTGTTCTACATGCACCTCGACGGCCAGCCGGTCGTCGATCGCGAGTGGTCGCAGCCGAGCCCGTGGAAGCCGGTGGTGAAGAAGCGCAATGCCTCCGGCGCATGGGAGATCGTGAATACCGACCTGCTGTTCGCGCCTGCGCTCGACCCCGAGCTGCGGGTGTTCGCGCGCTCGGCGTCCGACGACAAGGCGCCGATCTTGATGTTCCTCGCCGCGTTCGATGGCCTCAAGCAGGCCGGCGCCGAGCCCGCGATCAACGTCAAGGTCCTGCTCGACAGCGAGGAGGAGAAGGGCTCGCCGACGATGCGCGCGGTCGCCGAGGCCAACAAGCAGATGCTGGCGTGCGACGCGCTGATCATCCAGGACGGCCCGCGCCACCAGAGCGAGCACCCCACGCTGGTGTTCGGCAACCGCGGCGCGGCGCACGTGAGCCTCGTGGTGTACGGCCCCAAGCAGCCGCTCCACAGCGGCCACTTCGGCAACTACGTTCCCAATCCGGCCGTGCGGCTGGCGCGCCTGATCGCCTCGATGAAGGACGACCAGGGCCGGGTCACCATCCGCGGCTACTACGATCGCGTGAAGCTGACCGCCGCCGAGAAGAAGATCCTCGCCGAGACCGGCGATGACGAGGCCGCGATCCGACGGCGCACCGGCATCAGCGTCGCGGAGCGGGTCGGCGGCAACCTCCAGGAGGCGCTGCAGTTCCCGTCGCTCAACGTGCGCGGCATGGCCGCGGCCTCGGTCGGCGACAAGGCCGCCAACGTCATCCCGCACCAGGCGATCGCCGACTTCGATCTACGGACCACGCCCGAGACTCCGCCCGAGTACCTGTTCGGGCTGATCGAGAAGCACGTCCAGGCCCAGGGCTATCACCTCGTGAAGAGCGCGCCCACCGACGAGGAGCGCGCCAGCTTCGACAGGCTCGCCACGCTCACCCTCGACTCGGGCAGCCGCGCGGTCCGCACGCCGCTCGACGCGCCGATCGGCAAGTGGGCCTATGCCTCGCTCGAGCACTCGAGCCTCTCGGGCAAGCCGGTGCGCATTCGCATGATGGGCGGCAGCGTCCCCACCGACAGCCTGGTCGAGGTGCTCGGCGCGCCGTTCGTCATCGTGCCGCTGGTCAACGGCGACAACAACCAGCACGCGTTCGACGAGAACCTGCGCGTCGGGCACTACATCGAGGGCATCCGCGCGATGGCCGGGATGCTGCGCAGCCCGTACTGACCGGCTAGTGCGCCGGCGGTGGCGGCTTCGAGACTGCCGTGGTCGTGGCCGTCGACGAGGTCTGGTAGCTGGCCGGGAGCTCGTCGATCAGCACGGTACCGGGGGCGAAGCTGAAGCCGCAGTCCTTGTTCACGAGCGGCGTCACGCACTTCGGGTCCTTGGAGACCACGAAGTCGAAGCGCGCGGTGTTCAGCGAGTTGACGCAGCGCGCGCCGTTCGGTGTCCATTCGGCCTCGGGGTACCACACCTCGGTATCGGCCTGCACGCCGACATTGTCGAACAGGTTCAGCGTGGTTCCGTCGACGGTGTACGGGGTGCCCGTGCCGCAGAAATCGCCGCGCAGCAGGCGCACGCAGGTCGCGAGCTGGTTCGCGTAGCCCTTGTAGGTCTTGTAGCCCATCTCGACGCACTTCGCGATCGTCTTGGCGCGGCACGCGAACGTGAACTGCGTCGTGCTTGAGGCGTACCTGGCCGCGTCGGTCGCGGTGGCGGCCCACACACCGGCAGTGGTCACCGCCTGGATCGGCGTGTTCGCGGCATCGAGGCCGCACAGCGGGCTCCAGCCCGACGACGTCTGGTATGACACCGAGTAGAACCACAGGTCTGCGTTGGGTGCGGTCCCCTGCGTTGCCTTGTCGACGCGGAGCTTCACGGTCGAGCCGTTACTCGCGGTCGCGTTCCAGGTCGAGCCGACCATCGACGCGCCGGTCAGCGGCGCGGCCGAGGTCGACACCGCCGCGATCGACGTGCCGTTGAGGCTGATGCCGTTGAGGCTGATGCCGTTGAGGCTGATGCCATTGAGGCTGATGCCATTGAGGCTGATGCCGTTGAGGCTGATGCCGTTGAGGCTGATGCCGTTGGGGCTGACGACCTCCTGGCCGACCTCTCCCACCGTCTCGTCGCCAGAGTCGCTCGACTCGATCGGCAGCGCGCACGCCGTACCGAGGAGCGAAATGCATAGGATGGTCTTGTTCATGATGGTGTCGTTGTGATTGCCCAAACAGAGTATTCGAAGGTTGATCCGCCGAGGAGTGTCGACGGGTTAGCGGCAAACTGGCCCCCAGCCAGAGTCACGCAATTCGCGAATCGACCTTTTTGCGGGGGAATTAGGTACCGCCGGGGTAGCGCGATCTGGCCTACAGTCGCGCACAGATGCCTGGAGCCCTCGACGGAATCAAGGTGATCGAGCTCGCGCACATCATGGCGGGGCCGACCTGCGACCTCATGCTCGCCGACCTCGGCGCCGACGTCATCAAGGTCGAGAAGCTGCCGCGCGGCGACGATGCGCGCGCGTACGTCGAGCCGCTGGCCAACGGCGAGCCCGCCGCGTTCATGATCCTGAACCGCAACAAGCGCAGCTTCGCCGTCGACCTCAAGACGCGCGGCGGTCTCGAGGCGGTGCGGCGCCTCGTCGCCGGCGCCGACGTGCTGATCGAGAACCATCGCAAGGGCACGCTCGACAAGCTCGGGCTCGGCTACGAGGCGGTCAGCGCGCTCAACCCGCGCCTGGTCTACTGCGCGATCTCGGGCTACGGGCGCACCGGGCCGTACGCCGACAAGGCCGGCTTCGACCTGATCGCGCAGGGCTTCGCCGGCATCATGAGCATCACCGGCGAGCCCGGCGGCCCTCCGGCCAAGAGCGGGACCTCGGTCGCCGATATCAACGCCGGGATCCTCGCGGCGCTCGGCGTGGTGGCGGCGCTGGTGTCGCGCGGAACGACCGGCCGCGGCCAGCTCGTCGAGACCTCGCTCATGGAGGCGGCGGTCCAGCAGACCTACTGGCAGTCCGCGCTGTTCTTTGCGACCGGGCGCAATGCGGGCCCCACGGGCTCGGCGCACCTCCTGACCGCGCCGTACCAGGCGTTCGCCACGCGCGATGGCTGGGTCAACGTCGGCGGCGCCAACCAGGCCAACTGGGAGCGCATCGTCAAGGTGATCGGGCGGCCCGAGCTCGCCGACGACGCGCGGTTTCGCACCAACCGCGAGCGCATGCAGAACCTCGAGGCGCTCGTCGCGGTGATGCAGGAACGGATGCGCGAGCGGTCGTCGGCGGAGTGGATCGCCGCGTTCGAGGCCGCCGGCGTGCCGGTCGGTCCGGTCAACCAGATCGGCGACATGCTCGGCGATCCGCAGGTCGCCGCGCGCGACATGGTCATCGAGGTCGACCACCCGCGCGCCGGGCGCACGCGCGCCATCGGTATGCCGATCAAGATGTCGGAGGCGCGGGCGGACCAGGCGCGGCCGGCGCCGCTGCTCGGCCAGCACAGCCGCGAGATCCTCGCGCAGCTCAGCTATTCCGACGACGAGATCGCCGCGCTCGAGCGCGAGGGCGCGGTGCGGCTGGGCTGACCTCGTAGGTCGCGGCCACGGCGCGTGCGGTGTCGCGCACGCGATCGCGCAGCTCGGGCGGCCCGAGTACCTCGACGTCGCTGCCCAGGGCGAGCAGCTGGCCGGCGGCGTGGTTGATCGACTCGATCGGGATCGTCACGCGCAGCCAGCCACCGTCGGCGGCGCGGTCGTCGGTGGCTTCGGCGGCGCGGTCGATCGCATCCTCGACCGCGGCGTTCTCGTTGCGCAGTAGCTTGCGCCCGCGCGGCGAGAGCCGGATATCGGCGGTGGTGCGATAGATGTCGCGCTCGAACCGCCGCGTCGATTCGCTCCAGTACGCGCTGAGGTCGAACTCCGGGGCGCGCGTGAACTCGCCCTGTACGGTGAGCTCGCGGATGTTCGACACGCGGTAGGTGCGCGGCGTCGGGACGCGGCCGCGGGCGCGCGCGCGACCATGGCGCGGCAGCGCGGCCAGGTACCACTCGCCCGCCTTGATGACGAGCCCGAGCGGCTCGAGCTCGCGGTCGACCACGCCCTCCCAGCTCTCGTAGCGGATCGCGACCCAGCGATCGGCCCACACCGCGTCGGCGAGCGCGCGCAGGTGCGCAACCGGCTTGACCCGGCGGTACCAGCCGGCGAGGTCGACGTGGAACCGCGAGCTGACCCGCTGGGCCTCGAGCTGCCAGGCACGGGGCAGGGCGGCGAGGAGCTTCAGGTGCGCCGAGGCCATGGTGTCGCCGAGACCGAGCTCCGCGACCGGCCCCGGCAGGCCGGAGAGGAACAGGGTCTGCGACTCGTGCGGCGTGAGCCCGGTCAGCGTGGTGCGCCAGCCCTCGAGCAGCTCGAAGCCGCCGGCCGACCCGCGCTCGACGACGACCGGCACGCCCGATGCGCTGAGCTCGTCGATATCGCGGTACACCGTGCGGGTCGAGACCTCGAGGTGGTCGGCGAGCGTGCGCGCGCTGACCCGGCCGCGGCTCTGCAGCATCATCAGGATCGAGACCAGCCGGCTGGCGCGCACGAGATTTGACCGTCGCCGATCATATATGACACGAGCTGGCAAGTATGCCCGTGCAGGCTGTCGATCATGCAGCTCCGACCCCTGATCTCGACCCTGTTCATCGCCTCCATCGGCGCATGCGCGGGCCCGATCACGCGCACTGGGAGCAGGCGTTCTCGCTCGATGGCAAGACCTGGGTGGTCAACTGGATGAACGATCTCACGCGGGCCGATCCGGCGAGGGTCTGCCCGGGCGGCCGGCCCTCGACGCCGCCACCGGTGCGGTGAATGGGCGGGCAGCTCGCGGCGTCCACCGGGCATGCTCGCGATCGATCTCGCTGGTAGGGTGCGTGGAAATGCACAAGCGATCGATCGCTTGCTCAGGAGGTCTCGTATGCGTGCTCTCTTCGCGACTGTGCTACTCGCTGGTTTCGTGTCTCCCGCGCTCGCCCAGGACAAGAAGGAGGCGTCGAGCGACGAGCTGAAGTGCCTGATCGTGCGTGCGGCCGACAAGGACGTCGCACCGCCGGTCGAGGTCGACTACGCGTCGAAGTTCAAGGCCAAGAGCAAGCTGGCGATCTCGGCGGTCACCGCCAAGGCTCTGTGCAAGAGCGAGTCGAACAAGGCGGCCAGCGAGTGGATTCGCGATCACGGCGCGTGCGATGGCAAGCAGCTGACCTGGAAGTACACCGTCGCGTTCGGCAAGCCGGGTCAGGACGAGAAGCTCGAACAGAGCGTGGTCTGCGCGAAGAAGTGAGCACGAGCGCGCGGCGTGCTCCGTTCTGCGCTCACTGTGCGGTTGCAGCACGCAGGCGAGCGCGATTTTCCGAGCGCGACTCGCACGCGCTCAGGCGCGCGGTGGGACGTCTCCGCGATCTTCGTGGCCGCGAGATCTGGTGTACCCACGCGCACCTCGGACAGGCATGGCAGATGCTTTGTAGTTCAGTCAGAGGACACCATGACCCTAAAATCCATTCTGCTTGGTGCCGCGCTCGCCCTCGTGGCGGGGACCGCGGCTGCGAACGATACCCAGGCCACCGGCTCGGGTGCGATCGGCGAGCTGAACTTCCGCTTCGACTCTGCCGCGCTGATGGAGAGTGCCCCCACCGTGCTCAACAAGGTGGCGGCGTTCGCCACGGCAAACCCCGACAGCAAGATCGTGCTCGATGCGCACTGCGATCCGACCGGCGCTTCGACCTACAACGTGAAGCTCGCGATCCGGCGCGCCGAGTCGGTGCGCGATCGCCTCAAGACGATGGGCGTCCCGGAGGACCGCATCGTGTTCGCGGTCTACGGTGAGGATGGCGCGAAGCGCGCGAGCTACGCCGAGGACCGCCGCGTGACCATCTGGTCGACGCGCGAGCCGCTGGCCACCGTCATCGACCGCACGTTCGCCGGCAAGGGCGAGGCGGTCACGTGGCAGGATCCGATGACCGTGGCCCAGATCGAGGGCACGGACAAGGTCGCGACGAAGTAGCCCGTCTCGTCGCTCGCCGCTGCGCGTGCCGTTCAGGGCGAGCGCAGACGGCAGTCGAGCGCCTCGCGGCGGCGCCCGCACTCCCAGCGGGCGTCGCTTGCCGTCGACTCGCCCCGGCGCTGTGCAATCTCTGCCAGCAGCTGGGTCGCGAGCGGCTCGTCGGGATCGATCGCGAGCACGCGCCGGAACGCTTCGGTCGCGCGCTCTGCGAGGTGCTTGGCGTGGTAGGCCATGCCGGCCTCGAGCCAGAGCGCGGCGGTCTCGGTCGCCGGTAGCTGCGCGGTCCCCAGCAGGGCGACCGCGAGCGCCTGGTCGTGCAGCGCTCTCGCGCGATAGAGCTCGGCCAGCGCGATGTAGGTCGCGCGATATCGCGGATTGGCCAGGATCGCGGCGGTGAGCTGCTGGGCGGCGCGCCGCGGATCGCCGAGATCGCGGTAGAGCCGTCCGAGGTAGTAGCGGGCGCGCCATAGCCCGGGCGCGAGCTGGAGGGCGGTCACCAGGGCCTCGCGCGCGAGTGCGATGTCACTGGCGTCGCCCGGGAGCTTGCCGCCGCCGCGCCGGCGCTCGATCTCGTAGAGCGCGATGCCGCGGTACATCTGATACATCGCGCGGTCGGGACGCAGCGCAACGGCGCGCTCGGCCGCGGCGCGCGCCTCTCTCCATTGCTGGCGCGCGAGGTGCGCGCCGGCCATCGCGTACCAGGCCAGGTGGTTGTCCGCCCACGCCTCGGTCGCGGCGTGGCACGCGGCGATCGCGGCGTCGAACTGGTGCGCGACCAGCGCTCGGTTGCAGACCGCGAGGTGGCCGAGCGAGCTATCCAGCGTGGCGTCGTCGACGAACTTGCGCAGCTCGGGGCGGTGATCGCCCTCGATCTCGATCTCGAGCATGCCCGGTGCGTGCGCGCGTTCGCCGGCCGCCCGTAGATCGAACGCCGGGACCGTCGGCAGCTCGACCCGGACCGGATGCCGGATCACCTCGAGCTGTGGCGGCGGAAGATCATCGCGCTCGAACGCGATGCCGCCCGCGCCGGTCGCGCCGCCTGGGGCGACGACGCGTACCGCCGGCGCCGCCCGCGTTCCACCGGCGGACGCGAGGGGGATCGGCAACAGCGTGCATGCGGTTACTGCGAGCCCGACCGAGCCGACACGCACCATCATGAGACGTCATGATGACATACCCACTCGCGACTCAGTAGCAGGATTCATTATTGTGTTCGTTGATGGATTATCTGAGTAAGCAGGAATGCAGTGAGTCGATCCTCATCGGAGGACTGCAGCTCTCGATCGCTGCGGCGCCGAGGAGTTGAATCCGTGAGCACGGTCTGCTCGCGTGCCCGTGCAAAATACTATCGGCGCGAAATCTCGTCTGCCGTCGAACCTCCGGAGCTCGACTCGAGCGCCGCCCGCATCACCAGGCGAGGTCGAGGATCTCGCGAACCTGCGCCGCGGTCTCGATCGGTCGCGGGTTCATCCGCACCGGCGCATAGCTCAGCGCGCGCTCGGCGATCGCGTCGAGGTCGCCGTGCGCGATGCCGACGGCGCGCAGCGTCTGCGGCTGACCGAGCGACGCGATCAGCGCGGCGACCAGCTCCGCCGCCGATCGATCCGGTGCGCCCATCGCCTCGGACAACGCGCGCTGGCGCTCCGCGTTCACCGCTGCATTCCAGGTCAGGACCGCCGGCAGCATCACGCACGACGTATGGCCGTGTGCGACTCCGTAGCTCGCGCCCAGGACGTAGCCGATGCCGTGGCTGGCGCCCGAGCCGGCGCCGGCCGCCGCGGCGGAGATGCTCTGCCACATGCCGAACTGCGCGTCGAGGCGCGGCCGCAGATCGCGCGGGCTCGCCTGGATCTGGGGCAGCGCGCGATGGAGCAGGCGCAGGCCCTGCAGCGACCACGCCTCCGTCGCCGGGTTGGCCAGCGGCGAGCAGTACGACTCGACCGCATGATCGACCGCGCGGATCCCCGTGCAATAGAGTAGCCAGTCGGGCGTATCGAGCGTGGCGGCCGGATCGAGCACGACCTGGCGGGGCACCAGCAGGCGGTGGTTGAACATCTGCTTGGCGGACGTCCGCGCATCGGTGATGCCCGCCGACGGCGTGAACTCCGAGGCCGACAGCGTGGTCGACACCGCCACCATGCGGATCGGGTCGTGAGGGGGTGCGATCGGGCGAGCGACCTCGGCCGCCGCGCCGGCGCGATAGGGCTCCATCGCCTCGGGCGTGTCGAGGCCCATCCACAGGCACAGCTGCGCCGCCTTGGTGGCGTCGATCACCGAGCCGCCGCCCACCGCCACGAGCACATCGGCGCGCGCGGCCCGCGCCGCCGCGGCGACCGCGATGACGTCCTCGCGCGGGCTGTGCGCCCTCACCGCGGCGAACGTGCCGGCATGACGGGGTCCGAGCGCGGCGACCAGGTCGTGCAGCGGCCCCCCGGGCCGCTCGTGGAGCGACCGGGTCGACACCACGAACGCCCGCTCCTCGCCGCTGCGCTCGAGCTCGGCGACCACCGCGGCCTGCGCCGGGCGGCCGAACACCACGCGTTCCTGCGCGGAGTTGGTGAATACGCCGGTCGGTAGCTCGCTGGGGCTCGACGTCATGGCGCGCAGTGTCGCGGAATGCCCCGAGCGTTTCAATCGCGCCCGAGGATCGTGATTGCGGTCCCCGGGGGGCTGCGGTACTGTGGATCGCAACACGCCGAACTCGGCGATGGGGTGGGGACAGTAGGGTCGCAAGATGGGGGCTTTCGTGGACATCGGTAGCGGTTGCGGACGGGCGGTCCTCGCAGGGACAAGCTCGCCGCGCGCACGCAGGTGTCTGTCGAACGCTTTTCCAGTGGTGCGACGATCGAGCGCTCCCGTTCCGCGCACACGGCTCGGCAAGCCAATTCACGCAGAAGGAGCCCGACATGACCGCCCCGAAGATTTGCTACGACCGCATCCTGCCTCGCGACCTCGCCGTTCCACACCTGTCGATGTCGCAAGGGCCCGGCCGCATCTCTCGCGCGATATCGCCCAAGAAGAAGCAATGGCCCAACGGCTCGACGATCAAGATCTCGTTCAAGGGCGGCAGCAGCACCCAGCAAGACATGGTGCGGCAGATCGCCCCCGAATGGTGTGAGTACGCCAATCTGAAGTTCGAGTTCACCGACAACCGCGCTGCCACGATTCGCGTCTCGTTCGATCCCAACGACGGCGCGTGGTCGTACATCGGCCTCGACAACCTCGATATCCCGGTCGACGCCGCCACGCTCAACCTGGGCTGGCAGGACAAGAACGTGATCCTCCACGAGTTCGGTCACATGGTCGGGCTCGCGCACGAGCACCAGAACCCCCAGGGCGGCCTCGTGTGGAACGAGGCGGCCGTGATCGCCGATCTCGGCGGGGCGCCCAATTTCTGGGACGAGGCGACGGTCCGCCACAACGTGCTCGACAAGTACCGCCTCGACCAGATCATCGGCACGGCGTTCGATCCGGGGTCGATCATGCTGTACGCCTTCCCGGGTACCTGGACGCAGAGCGGGCAGGGCACCGAGTTCAACGGCGACCTGTCCAAGCAGGACAAGGACTTCGTCGCCAGCTCGCAGATGTACCCGGCCGCTGCCGCCCAGATCCCCGAGCTCACCGTGCACTCGGGCACCGCGGCCGCGATCGCGCAGCCCGGTGAGCAGGACCTCTACAAGTTCGTCGTCGCGCAGGCCGGCACGTTCGTGATCGAGACCGGCGGCACGACCGACGTCTTCCTCTCGCTGTTCGGCCCCGACTCGCAGGCCAAGCTGATCGCCCAGGACGACGACTCAGGCGCCAGCAGCAACTCGCGCATCGAGGCTCGGCTCCAGCCCGGGACCTACTTCGTTCAGGTGCGGCACTACAATCCCAGCAGCACCGGCCCGTATCGGATCTGGGTCGCTGGCTAAACAGCGACCGTGATGTTCTAGCAGGGACTACGACTGCATCAGCTTGTCGGGCGTGATCGGGAGATCGCGAATGCGGACCCCGGTCGCGTGATAGGCGGCATTGGCGATCGCCGCCGCGATGCCCGGGGTCGACAGCTCGCCCAGGCCCTTGGCGCCGATCTCGTTGCAGTGCGGATCGTCCTCGGGCACGAGGAAGATGTCGAGGTCCGGCACGTCGGCGTGGACCGGGACGTGGTAGTCGGCGAGGTCGCGCGTGACCATGCGCGCGGTGCGGCTGTCGCGCACCGAGTGCTCGTGCAGCGCCTGGCCGATGCCCCACACCATGCCGCCGATCAGCTGGCTGCGCGCGGTCTTGGGGTTGAGGATGCGGCCGGCCGCGAACGCGCCGATCAGGCGATCGATCCGCAGCTCGCCGAGCTCCTCGTCGATCCGGATGCGGGCGAACACCGCGCCGAAGCCGTGGACCGCGTAGCTGTCGCGATCCTTGTGGGCCTGGGTCTGGAGCTCGACGGAGATCTCGGGCTGCTTGGAGCGCCCGACGATCGCGGCGTAGGGGTCGCGGCGCTTGCGGTCGGCGCGCGCGATGAGGGCGCCGTCGTCGGCGTCGATCGCGTCGGGGGCCAGGCCGGAGAGCGGCGACGCCGGATCGCGCACCGCGAGCTCGATCAGCTTGGTGCGCAGCGCGACGCACGCGTTGTGGACGGCGGGGCCGGTGCTGGCGGCGGTGAACGAGCCCACCGAGGGTGGCGTCTCGGGGAGCGCGGTATCGCCGAGCTCGAACCGGATGTCGCCGATCGGCAGCGCGAGGGCGTCTGCAGCGATCTGCGTCATGATCGTGTACGTGCCGGTGCCGATGTCCTGGGTGCCGGCCTGCACGATCGCGCGGCCGTCGGGCAGCATGCGGGCGCGCGCCGACGACGGCAGCTGGCGCGAGCCACGCGTGGTGGTCGCCATGCCCAGGCCGATCCGCCAGCGCCCATCGCGCAGCGTACGGATCTGCGGCGGGCGGCGCGCCCACTCGATCGCCTCGGCGCCGCGCTTGTAGCACGCGAGCAGCGACTTGCTCGACCATGGCTTGCCGCTGTCCGGATCGCGGTCGGCGTGGTTGATGCGGCGCAGCTCGAGCGGATCGATGCCGGCGGCGTACGACAGCTCGTCGAGCGCCGACTCGAGCGCGAACGTGCCGGTCGACTCGCCGGGCGCGCGCGTGTAGGTCGGCGTCGGCGCGTCGATGCGCACCAGGCGCTGCACGGTGGCGATGTTGGGGCAGGTGTACAGCATGCGCGTCACGCCGGTGCAGCTCTCGATGAAGACGTCGAACCGCGAGGTCTCGGAGACCACGTCGTGGCGGATCGCCGTGAGCTTGCCCTTGGCGTCCGCGCCGAGCTCGATCTTCTGCACGGTCTTGGGCCGGTGCCCGACGAGCGACTGCGCCTGCGGGCGGGTCACGACGAGCTTGACCGGGCGGCCGGTGACCTTGGCGGCCATCGCGGCGAGCAGCACGTGCGACCACGGCGCGCCCTTGCTGCCGAACCCGCCGCCGCAGAAGTGATTGATGACCTGCACGTTCTCGGGCGGCAGGCTGAGCAGAGACGACAGCCGCCGCCGCACGTTGAAGATCGCCTGCGTCGAATCGTATAGCGTCAGATGATCGGCGCCGTGCCACACCGCGGTGGTCGCGTGGGTCTCCATCGGGTTGTGGGTCTCGACCGGCGTCGAGTACGTGACGTCGAGCCGCGTCCTGGCTGCCGCGAGCCCGGCGGCCACGTCGCCGCGCTTGTTCTGGGCCGGTGCGCGCGGATTGCCGATCTCCGGGATGTACGACGATGCGAGGTCGCCCTCGAGGTCGGCGATCGCCGGCTCGGCGTCGTACTCGGCGGTGACGAGCCCGGCCGCGTGCTGCGCATGCTCGAGCGTGTCGGCGACGACGACGGCGATCGGCTGATCGGAGTACAGCACGGCGTCGTTCTGCAGCCCCTGCACGACGCGGTCGTTGGGCTCCGTCTTCTCCATGCCGGGGAGCTTGGGCGCGTTCTTGTGGGTGAGCACCGCGAGCACGCCGCGCACCGCCTCGGCGGCGGCCGTGTCGATCGACTTGATGCGGCCGCGCGCGATCGTGGCGCCGACCATCACCGCGTGCGTGACGTTGGCGACCTGGACCTCGGCGGCGTA
>DATIPJ010001084.1:0-2538 GCA_035472155.1 Kofleriaceae bacterium | reverse complement strand
CCAGGAAGTAGGCGACGAAGCGATCCGACGAGTAGTCCTGGAACGGGCCCTCGCGCGCGACGCTGGTCCACAGGCCGAGCATGATGAGCGGCTGCGTGGTGGTGAGGATCCAGACCAGAAACTCGGCGCGGTAGGCCACGGTCTCGGCGACGCCGATGCGCAGGAGGGTCGGCAGCGCCCGCAGCGCGCGGGCCGGGGCGGACCTGGTCCGGATCGGCGGAGGCCGGTTCGCCGTGGAGCGAGGATCGGAATCACCTTGCGGCGAGGGCCCCGCTTGCGGCGAGGTCATGACCCGCTCGCGGCGGACTCGGCGGTGGGCTCGGCCCGCTCTGCCTTCTGCTTGCCGAACATCACGCGCAGCACGTCCTCGAGGGGCGGGTCCTCGATCGCCAGGTCCGCGGCCTTGAGCGCGCCCAAGAGCCGCGCGATCACCGCGGCGACCTCGCGCTCGGGCACGCGCAAGGTGAAGCGCTGGCCGTCGCGCGCGAGGAGGGTGCCGAGCCGCTCGATCTCGTCTTGCCCGATCGCCTGGGTGAGGGTGAACGACACCCGCTTGTCGGGGTCCATCGTCTTGATCAGCTGGCGCAGGTCTCCGTCGTGGATCAGCTTGCCCTGGTCGATCACGATGATGCGCGGGCACAGCGCGACCACGTCGTCCATGTAGTGCGACGTCAGGAGCACGGTGGCGTCGTGGCGCTGGTTGTAGCTGCGCACGAAGTCGCGGATCGCGACCTGCATCGCGACGTCGAGCCCGATCGTCGGCTCGTCGAGGAACAGCGTGGTCGGCTGGTGGAGCAGGGCGGCCGCGAGCTCGCACTTCATGCGCTCGCCCAGCGAGAGCTGGCGGGTCGGCTTGTCGAGCAGCGGCCCCAGGTCGAGCAGCTCGGTGAGCTCGGCCATCGTGGCGTCGAACTGCTCGCGGGGCACGTCGAAGACGGCGCGATTCATCGCGTAGGTCTCCGACGGCGGCAGGTCCCAGATCAGCTGCGACTTCTGCCCCATGACGAGCGTGATCTTGCCCAGGAAGCTCGCCTGCCGCCGGTACGGCACGTGGCCCTCGACGAGGACCTCGCCGCTGGTCGGGTGGAGCAGGCCCGAGAGGACCTTGAGCGTCGTGGTCTTGCCCGCGCCGTTGGGGCCCAGGAACCCGACCCGCTCGCCGCGCTCGATCGTGAAGCTGACGTCGTCGACGGCCTTCACGACCTCGTAGCGGCGGCGCACCAGCGAGCGCACGGCCGCGGCGAACCCGGGCGGGCGCTTGTGGACCTTGAAGTGCTTGGTGAGGTGGGCGGCGCGGATCACGGGGTGTCTGGATCGTCACCTTGATCATGACCTTGGCGGCGCCCGCGGGCTAGCTCTCCGACCGTCTTGATCGGCAGCGAATCGATCGCCGCGCCCTCGAGCATGGTCTCGAGCAGGTTGGCGCCGACCTCGGCGAGCTGGGTCAGCCCCGCGACCCGCTCGGCGATCAGCTTGTGGCGCGCGTCGAGCGCCGCTGGGTCAGCGCCGGCTGCGTCGAGCTCCTTGCCGGCCGCTGCGAAGGCTTCGTGCGCGGTGCGGATCCATCGCAGCTCGCGCTCGCGAAACACGCGCGAGATCATCTTCCAGATGCTCGTCTCGGCTTCGAAGTGCTCGCGGCGCTCACCGACGACCCAGGTCTTCTTGATGATGTCCCATTGCACGAGCTCGTTGACCAGCATCGAGACCGCGCCGGTCGACAGCCCGAGGCGCTCGCCGAGATCGGCCGCGGTCAGCGCGTGATCCTCGAGGTAGAGCACCGCCCACATCCGGCCCATGTTGCGCCGAAAGCCCCATGACTCCATGAGCGCGCCGACGGCGTCGGCGACCTTGAGCACCGCGGGATCGATCGTCATGACGGCTCGTCGTCGTCGGGCTTGCTCACGATCTGCTCGCGCGTGGTGACCCGCACGGTGCCGCCGATCGGCTCGGCGGGCAGCGCCAGGTGGGCGTGCTCCTCGCGCCGCCGCGCGATGATCTCGACGATCTCTCGCTGCGTCAGCCCGCCCGACGGCCGGATCGTGACGCTCGCGGCGCGCCCGCTGCGGAGCTCGCGCGCGGTCACGCTGAGGATCGACTCGACGTTGACCGTGATCACCAGCTCGACGCGCGCCGAGCCGGCGGGCCCCGGCGGCAGATCGTCGAGCACGACCTGGCCGAGCTTGCGGTTCTTGGTGACGTCGATCGAGTCGCCCTGGTAGAGCTCGATCGAGACGAACTTCTGGTTGTCGGCCGTGGTCGCGAACAGCCGGCGAGCCCGCACCGGCAGCATCGAGTTGCGCGGCAGGACCACGGCGAACTGGGAGTCGCCGACCTTGATCCCGAGGTCGTGCGGCGTGACGTCGAGCAGCGCCGCGTCGTCGGACTCGCCCGACAGGATGCCGGCGTACTGCGCGGCGCCGAGCGCGACCACCTCGTCGGGGTTGGCGCCCTTCGACGGCTTCTTGCCGAAGATGCGCTCGACGATGTCCTGCACCGCCGGCCACCGGGTCATGCCGCCGACCAGCAGGACCTCCTCGA
>DATIPJ010001083.1:0-12933 GCA_035472155.1 Kofleriaceae bacterium | reverse complement strand
CATGGCGTAAATATGGCATGCGGCCGATTGATTTGCATCCCTCCGCTCGCAGCTCGACCGAGCGAGACCTTGATGCTGGCCTCGCCGGGGGTGGCGATCGCGAGGTCCTTCGTGTTGTTGCCGTTGAAGTCGGCGATCGCGACCGCGGCGGGGCCGTTGACCAGCACATCGACGCTGCCGAATCCACCGGTCACGGCGATCAGGACCGAGACCTTGTTGGCGATGCTCGCCGGCACCGCGATGTCCGGCTTGTTGTCGCCGTTGAAGTCGCCGACCGCGATCCGGCCAGGCCCCTGCCCGACGCCGGTGTTGGTCGGCGCGGCGAACCCGCCGGTGCCGTTGCCCAGCGAGATGCCCACGCTCGAGAAGTTGACGTTCACGATCGCGAGGTCGAGCTTGCCGTCGCCGTTGAAGTCGGCGGCCGCGCCGTAGGTCGGGCCCGCGCCGTTGAGCGTGCTGATGGTCGCGCTCTGGGCGAGTGCCCCGCCGGTGGTCTGCAGGAACACGTAGACCTTGCTCGCGGCCGGATCGAACACGGCGAGATCGGGCAGGCCGTCGGCGTTGAAGTCGGCCGACACCGTCGAGCTCGTGCCGGCACCCGCGGGCAGGACGCGCGCGCCGCCGAGGCCGCCCGCGCCGCCGAGGACGACTGCCGCCGTCGACGTCGCGGGGCTCGCGACCACGAGGTCCTGCGCGCCATCGCCGTTGACGTTGCCGACGGCGGCGAACGTCGCACCGCTGCCGATCGCGATCGGCGCGCCCGCTTGCGCGAACGTGCGGCCCGCGCCGTGGAACAGCGTCGCGAAGTTGCCGGTCAGCGCGACCACGTCGGGCGCGCCATCGCCGTCGAAGTCGCCCGCGGCGACGACCTGGGGCGTCGTCGGCAAGGTGAGCGTGATCGGCGCGATGAACAGCCCGAGCGGGTTGCCGAAGAACACCGAGACGTTGGTGGCGCCGTTGGCGACCACCAGGTCGAGGCGGCCGTCGCCGTCGAGGTCGCGCGCGACCACCGAGCGGTTATTGGCCGACAGCGCGATCGACGTCGGCAGGCCGAAGCCCGAGCCGGTGCTGAGCGCGACCAGCACGGCGAGCGGCGTGGTGACCGCGAGGTCGATCCGGCCGTCGCCGTTGAAGTCGCCGGCGGCGATCGACGCGCCGAGGCCGGTGATCAGGAGGCTCGCCGACGCGGTGAACCCGCCCGCGCCGTCGCCGCGCAAGACCTGCACGGTGCCCGAGGCTGCGATCGCGAGGTCGAGCTTGCCGTCCTGGTCGAAGTCCGCCGCGGTGACCGACGTCGCGCCCGATGCGATGCCGATCGTCGCGCCGGCGGTGAACGCGCCGCTCGCCGAGCCGCGCAGCACGCTCAGCGTGTTGGCGGTCCCGTTGATGACCGCGAGGTCGGGGCTGCCGTCGCTGGTGAAGTCACCGGCCGCGATCGCGGTCGGCCCGTTGCCCGTCGGATAGGTCGCCGCGAGCGCGAACCCACCGGCGCCATTGCCGAACAGCACGCCCACCGTGTTGGCGGTCTGGTTGGTGGCCGCGACGTCGGGGTAACCGTCGCCGTTGAAGTCGGCGATCGCGACGCCGCGCGTGCCGGCGCCGCCGGTGGCGAACGCCGGGGTCGCGACGGCGAGCTCGAACTCGCACAGCGCGCCGCTGACGCTGCTCGTGCCGCTGCACGCGGCATCCGTCCACGTGCCGTCGGGGAGGTACGCGATGCAGTCCGCGTTGCCCGCGTCGTCGGGCTTGCCGACCGCGAAGTTCGAGTATGCGAACGCCTCGCCGGTGGTCCAGCGGAACGTGCCCTCGGCCGCGATGTCATCGCCGCCGAGCCACGGGGTGTCGCCGGCATGGACCGCGGCTGCCGCCGCGTCGTCCTCGGACAGCGTGGCGATCGTCGGCAGGTGGCCGCCGAAGCCACCGCACAGCGCGGCGGCGTCCTGGTAGCTGCTGCGCACGCCGTCGTAGGCCGCGAAGCAGTGGCCCGAGGCGGCGTCGACCGTCGAGCGATCGGCGCCGGTACCCGAGCCGCAGCTCAGCCGGCAGTTGGTCTCGCAGCCGTCCGACGGCGCGCCGTTGCCATCGTCGCACTCCTCGTGCACGCCCTCGCGCGCGCCGTTGCCGCACACGCTCTTGATGACCGTGATGCTGACGGTCGCGGCCGCCGATGCGGCCTGGCCGTCGGACGCCGCGAAGGTGAACGAGTCGCCGCCGACGAAGCCGGCCGCGGGGGTGTAGGTCACGCGGTTGCCCACGACCGCGCCCAGCGTGCCGTGGCCCGGGCCGTTGACGATCGCGAAGCTCAGCGCATCTCCGTCGATGTCGCTGGCGAACAGCGTCACCGGCACCGGCGTGTCGTCGAACGTGCTGGCCGAGCCGTCGAGCGCGACCGGGGCATCGTTGACGCTGGCGACGTCGAGCGTCAGCGTTGCGCTCGCGGTCCCGCCATTGCCGTCGCTGATCGTGTAGCTCAGCGAGTCCGGGCCGTGGTAGTCGCGGGTCGGCGTGTACATCACGCGATGGATGTCGGCGATCGCGGCCGTGCCGTGGCCGGGCTGCGCAATGCTCGTGATCACGAGGGTGTCGCCGTCGACGTCGGAGTCGTTGGCGACCACGTCGACCGTGGCCGAGGTGTCCTCGTCGAGGCCCGCCGCGTCGTTGGCTGCCACCGGCGTGTCGTTCACGCTCCGCACGTCGAGCGCGAGCGTCGCGGTCGCCTGGCCGCCCTGCCCGTCGCCCACCGTGTACGAGAAGGCGTCGGGCCCGTGGTAGTTGGCGGCCGGGACGTAGTGCACGCGGCGACCGTCGACGAGCGTCGCGGTGCCGTGCGCCGGCTGGCCGACGCTCGCGAGCGCGAGCGCATCGCCGTCGACGTCGGAGTCGTTGGCGACCGCGTCGACCGTGACGTCGGTGTCCTCGTCGAGGCTCGCGGCGTCATCGACTGCGACCGGCGCGTCGTTGACGCTGTTGATGGTGAGCACAAGCTCGGCGATCGAGATGCCGCCGTGGCCGTCGCTGATCGTGTAGCTCAGCGCGTCGAAGCCGTGGAAGTCGGGCGCCGGGATGTAGCGCACGCGGTGGCCGTCGACGATCGTCGCGATGCCATGCGTCGGCCCGTCGAGCGCGACCACCGTGAGGTCGTCGCCGTCGACGTCGAAGTCGTTGGCGACCACGTCGACCGTGGCCGCGCTGTCCTCGTCGAGCGTCGCCGCGTCGGCGTGGGCGATCGGCGCGTCGTTGACGCTGATCACGTCGATCGCGACGACGGCGGTCGACTGCGCGCCGCTCGGGTCGGTGATCGTATAGGTGAACGCGTCGGTGCCGTGGAAGTTCGGGGCCGGCGTGTAGACGACGTGGTGCGCGTCGAGGATCGCGACCGCACCGGCCGCGGGCTGGGTTGCGCCGACGATCGCGAGCGCGTCGCCGTCGAGGTCGGAGTCGTTGGCGACCACGTCGATCGTCGCGAAGCTGTCCTCGAGCAGGCTCGCCGCATCGCTGCGCGCGATCGGCGCATCGTTGACCGGGTTGACCGTCACGGCGACCGTCGCGGTCGCCGCGCCGCCGTTGCCATCGCCGATCGTGTAGGTGAACGCGTCGCCGCCGTTGTAGTCGGGCGCGGGCGTGTACGTCACGTGCCGGGCGTCGATCACCTCGGCGACGCCGTGCGCCGGCTGGGTGACCTCGGTGATCGACAGCGTGTCGTTGTCGAGATCGCTGTCGTTGGCCACGACGTCGATCGTCGCGGCGCCGTCCTCGTCCGCGGTGGCCGCGTCGCCGGCGGCGACCGGCGCGTCGTTGACCGAGGCCACGGTCACCTCGACCTGCGCGGTCCCCGTGCCGCCGTGACCGTCCGAGACGGTGTACGTGAACACGTCGCTGCCATGGAAGTTGGCGGCCGGGGTGTATTGCACGCGGGTCGCATCGACGACCTCGACGGTGCCATGCCCGGGCTGCGCGACGCCGACCACGCTGATCGTGTCGCCATCGGCGTCGGTGTCGTTGGCCACGACGTCGATCGACACGCTGCCGTCCTCGTCGACGCTCGCGCTGTCGTTGCTCGCGCTCGGCGCGTCGTTCTCGTTCGCGACGCTCACCGCCACGGTCGCGGTCGCCTGCGCGCCACTCGGATCGGTGACCGTGTAGGTGAACGCGTCATTGCCAAAGAAGTCGGGCGCCGGCGTGTACTCGACCTCGTGGCCGGACGCGATCGTCACCGTGCCGTGCGCAGGCTGGGTGACGCTGGCGACCGTCAGCGTATCGTTGTCGACGTCGGTGTCGTTGGCCGCGACGTCGATCGTCGCGCTGGTGTCCTCGTCGAGCGCGGCCGCGTCGCTGGCCGCGACCGGCGTGTCGTTGACCGGCAGCACGGTGATGTGCACGGTGGCGGTCGACGTCGCGCCCGCCGCATCGGCGATCGTATAGGTGAACGAGTCCGGCCCGTTGTAGTCGTGGTCGGGGTGGTACGACGCGAACCCGGCGACCACCGTCACGCTGCCGTGCGCCGGCTGGTCGAACGAGGTCACGGTCGGCGTCTCGCCGTCGGGGTCGATGTCATTGCCGACCAGGTAGACGCCGCCATCGGCGTCCTCGGGCGTGGCGAGGTCGTCGTCGGTCGCGACCGGCGTGTCGTTGACCGCCAGCACCTCGACGAACACCGTCGCGGTCGAGGTCCCGCCGTGGCCGTCGGCGATCGCGTACTGGAACGAATCGGGGCCGTTGTAGTCGGCGGCCGGTGCATACGTCACCACCGTGCCGTTGAACGTCGCCGTGCCGTGATCGGGAATGCTGACCTCGGTGACGGTCAGGGTGTCGCCGTCGACGTCGAGGTCATTGAGCGTGACGTCGAGCGACGCCGCGGTGTCCTCGATGGCAGCCATCGAGTCGTGGATCGCCGCCGGCGCATCATTCACCGAATTGACCGTGATCTGCAGCGTTGCAACGGCGGTGTGGCCGTGGCCGTCATTGACGGTGTAGCTCAGCGAGTCCGAGCCGTGGAAGTCGGGCGCCGGCGTGTAGGTGACCACGCCGCCGTCGATCGACGCCGCCCCGACCGTGGGATCGCCGGTGATCGTCGCGGTGAGCGCGTCGCCGTTGGGATCGCTGTCGTTGGCGAGCACGTTGACCGTGCCGCTGTGGTCCTCGTCGATCGCGAGCTCGTCGTCGTTGGCCAGCGGCGCGTCGTTGACGCTGACCACCGCCGAGGGCGACTGCGCCTGGAACGCTGCCGTCGAGCCGACCGCGCGCGCCACCGCGGACAGCTCCCAGTCACCGTCGTGCGAGGGCGTGAAGCTCGACGCATTGGCCCCGTAGGCGCCCAGGGTCGTCCACGCCGCCGCGCCGGGCACGCGAGCCCAGAACTGATACTCCGGGGTCACGCCCAGGGGACAGGTCGCGGTGGCGTGGAGCGCGATCGCCTGGCTGCTGGCGAACCGCGCGCCGTCCTGCGGCGTGTCGAGCGCGACCGCGGTGCACGGCGAGGACTCGCGGCTCAGCGTCGTCACCACGATGTTCGAGGTGAACAGCGTCTCGGTGCCCTGCGCGCGCACGCGAGCCTCGAAGAAGTGCTGTCCGGTCGGCTGCCGGTTGGTGTTGAAGTCCGCGAACGTGGCGACGCTGAAGTTCTTGAATACCGAGAACGCGAAGTTGGGGATGTGGTGTAACCACTGGATCTCGGGGACTCCGACGTCACAGCTCGCAGTGGCAGTGAGGTGGACCGGCACGCCGATGACGCCGGTGGGCGGCCCCGCGATCGTGATCGTGCACACCGGGACGACGGCGGCGACGACCACATCGACGGAGGCCGTCGAGCTATGGCCGTTTCCGTCGGACACCGTGTAGCGGAAGCAGTCCGTGCCGACGAACCCGGGCCGCGGCGTGTAGGTCGCCGTCGAGCCCGACAATGTCACTTTGCCGTGCGCCGGCTGGGTAAAGCCGGTGACCACGAGTGCGTCCCCATCCGGATCTTCATCATTGGCCACCAGGTCAAATGCCTTGGCGGTGCTCATCTTGGTGGAGACCGAATCGTTCTTTGCGCTGGGCGCGCCGTGCTGCGAGACCAGGATCGTGATGGTCGGTGCGCGGACGTCGCGCAGAGCGCTCGATCCGACCGCGTGGGCCACCGCGGTCACGTTCCAGGCGCCCTCCTTGGACGGCGTCCATGCGGTCTCGGTGCTCGAGTAGCCGGCCAGCTTGGTCCAGTCATGAGCACCGTTCGGCTTGACCCAGAACTGGGTTTCTCCGACGACATGGGCCGGGCAGTTGACCTCGGCGCGCAGGAGGATCGGTGTGTCGATCGAGCGCCGTGCTGTGTTCATCGGCGATGTGATCTTGACCGACGAGCATTGCGCCACGGTCGATGCCCCCTCCAGGCTCGCTGTTGATTCCTCGCGGTCCCCCGCACACCCCGACGACGCCAAGACCGCGCATGCCACCACTCTCCAGACCTGCGCGAAGTTCATATTGAGCCCCAACGTACTTCATCTGAAGAGACCGATGATAGGAATGACGACAGCGATATTCGTGATCGCGGTACCATGTAGTCTCGACTCAGCCTCAGATTCCCGGCGGACTCTTTAACTGGCCGTAACTCGAGCAGTGCACGAACCTACGGCGATGTGCGCGCGCGCCGGATGATTCGGGATGTCGTTGCAGACCGAGGTATCTCGTCATCGCCTGGCCAGGTCCGGACAGCGCGCCTCGTGGCCGGCGCTCATGCGGCAAACTGCGGCCGGATCGCGGCGGTTCTCGTCGGAGAATCCGGGGCGCTGGCGCGCCGCGAGCGCCGCGCGTAAGCTCCCCGATCGTGGAAACCGTTCTGAGCTACGGACTCGCAATTGGCGCCTTCGGCGTGATGGCGGCGGCCGTCCGCAAGACGCTGGCGTCGAACCTCAAGTACATCTACACGCGGCCGCTGCTGATCAACTCGCTGCGGACCAACGCGAACCACACCGAGATGCTGTGCAAGAGCAGCCCGGAGACCTACTTCGCCGCGATCGGAGAGGCGATCAAGACCGCGGGGATGATGCGGTCCCAGGATCCCAAGGTACTTCCGACCGCCACCGCCCCCGCGTACGACGCCGCGGGCAAGGGGGTCGTGGCCAAGTGGGGCGCATTGCTCGGCAAGGCGAAGATCGGTGCGATGGCCGCGGGCGGTGCACTGGCGCTGCCGATCTCGAAGAGCCAGGTTCCACCGATCCCGGTCATCGTGCTCTCGGTCGCGGTCGGCATCGGCTATCTGTGGCTGTTCCTGTTCAAGGCCGAGGTCGAACGATGCGTCATTCGAGCGCGGGCTGAGATTCTTCCCGAGGTCGATCGCGCGTTCGTGGCCGGCCGCTACGTGTTCCCGCCACTTCCACCTACGTGATCCAGCGCATCGCACGCGCAAAGCGCGCGCTCTAACGTCGATACAACCGCCCCGGTTTGTTTCGGTGTGGTTTTTTCACGGCGCCTGTGTGGACGCAGAGCTATGCTGTCGTCCGATCAGCTCGAGGAGACAAGGAGGTAGCGAATGGCGAGGATCCTGGTAGTTGATGACCAGCCCGATGTCGCGCGTTCGATCGCCCGCATGCTGGCCAATCACGAGACGTCGACCGAGACCGACCCGCGGCGCGCGGTGGCTCGCCTCGCCGAGGGTGAGCGCTTCGAGATCGTGCTCATCGACCTCAACATGCCGCGCATGACCGGTGCCGAGGTCTCGGCCGCGCTCGCCGAGGCGCAGCTCGATCGGCCCCCGATCGTGCTCATGATGTCGGGTGGCGAGAACGTCGATTCGCTGTTCGCGACCGGTCGCGCCGTGCTCATCAAGCCGTTCGACGGCGATGAGTTACGCAATCTGGTCTCCGCGATGCTGCACGAGGACTCCGACCCTCCGGCGCGCCCGAGCGCGTGACAGCCGGCGCGCGAGCGCCCCGGCTTTCCGCTACCCTCGCGCCCATGACGATGTTCATCGAGGCCCGCGATTGCGCGCTCCACGTCGCGGTCGATGGGCCCCCCGGAGCGCCGGCGCTGCTGCTGTTGCATTCGCTGGGCTCGAGCCTGCACGTGTGGGACGCGCAGGCCCAGGCGCTGGCGAGCGGCCTGCGCGTCGTGCGCTACGACCTGCGCGGCCACGGCCTCAGCGAGGCCGGCAGCGGGCGGTGGACGCTCGATGACTTCGCCGATGACGCGCTCGCGGTCCTCGACGCGCTCGGGATCCGCGCGGCGCACGTCGGCGGGGTCTCGATCGGCGGCATGATCGCGCAGGCGCTGGCGGCGCGCGCGCCCGACCGCGTGTCGTCGCTGATCCTGTGCGACACCGCGCTCGCCATCCCGCCGCCGGAGATGTGGCGCGCGCGAGCGGCCACCGTGCGCGCCGAGGGAATCGCCGCGATCGCCGACGGCACGCTGGCGCGCTGGGTGTCGCCGGCGTACCTCGCCTCCCCCGCCGGCCGCGGGTTGCGCGCGATGCTGCTGCGCGCCGACCGCGAGGCCTATGCCGCCCACGCCGAGGTCCTCGCCACGGCCGACCTGTCGCGCACGACGCCTGCGCTCCGGCTGCCCACGCTGGTCATCGTCGGCGAGCACGACCCGTCGACGCCGGTCGCCGCCGCCGAGGCGCTGCGCGACGCCATCCCCGGCGCGCGCCTGGTCGTGATCCCGGGCGTCCTCCACGTCCCCAGCCTCGAGGCGCCCGACGCAGTCACCGCGGCGATCCGCGGCTTTCTCACCCCCGGCGACGCCGACGTCGCGACCACGGGCGCGCGCGTGCGCACCGAGGTCCTCGGCGCCGAGCACGTCGCGCGCTCGACCGCCGCCGCGAACGACCTCGACCGCGACTTTCAGGCCTACCTGACGCGCGCCGCGTGGGGCAGCGTCTGGGCGCGGCCGCACTTCGATCGCCGCACGCGCAGCATCGTGACCGTCGCCTTGCTCGCGGGGCTCGGCCGCGAGCACGAGCTCGCCCTCCACATCCGCTCGATGAAGAACACCGGTGCGAGCCATGCCGACTTGACCGAGCTCCTGCTCCATGTGGCGGTCTACGCCGGTGTGCCCGCGGCCAACGCAGCGATGCGGATCGCCAAGCAGATCGCCCAGGAGTCGCCATGAGCGAGAGGTTTCGGGAGATCGATCCGCGGACCCAGCCGCCGTACGCGGTGCCGGCCTACGGCAGCACGCACAAGCGCGCGCCGGCGCAGCCGCTGGTCGCCGTCGAGCCGACGATCGAGCGCACCGGGCCGGTGTTCTCGCCCGCGCAGTTCCCCGCCGCGATCGACATGTCGCGCGAGGGCGGACGCGATGCGATGGGCCAGCGCATCATCGTCGCGGGCCGCGTCACCGACGACGCCGGCCGGCCGGTCCCCGACGCGATGCTCGAGCTCTGGCAGGCCAACGCCGCCGGGCGCTACCACCACGAGCGCGACCAGCACGACGCGCCGCTCGATCCCAACTTCCGCGGCGCGGCCCGCGTCTTCACCGACGGCGACGGCCTCTATCGCTTCACCTCGATCAAGCCGGGCGCCTATCCGTGGCGCAACCATCCCAACGCGTGGCGCCCCAACCACATCCACTTCTCGCTGTTCGGCGCATCGTGGGGCGCGCGCATGGTCACCCAGATGTACTTTCCGGGCGACCCGCTGCTCGCGATCGATCCGATCTTCAACTCGGTCCCCGACGCGGCCGCGCGCGCCCGTCTGGTCTCGGTGTTCGACCTCGAGCTGACGCAGCCCGAATGGGCGCTCGGCTACCGATTCGACATCGTGCTGCGCGGGCTCCACGCCACGCCGATGGAAGGAGCTGCCTGATGTCGACGCCTGTGACCAGCAGCCAGACCATCGGTCCGTTCTGGCACATGCTCGCCGACCCCGAGCACGCCGACCTGACGCGGCTCGGCGCCGAGGGCCCGCGGCTCGAGCTCACCGGCGTGGTGTACGATGGCGATGGCACGCCGATGAGCGATGCGTGCATCGAGATCTGGCAGGCGACGCCCGCGGCCTCGCCCACGTTCACCGGCTGGGGGCGGTGCGCGACCGATCCGCACGGGGCCTATCGCTTCGCAACCCTTGCGCCCGACGCCGCAGCTCCGTACTTCGCCGTGGCGATCTTCGCGCGCGGCCTGCTGAGGCCGCTGTGGACGCGCGTGTACTTCGCGGACACCGGCGACGCGCTGCTCGCCGGGCTGCCCGCGGCGCGGCGCCAGACCCTGCTCGCGCGGCCGGTCGGGGCCACCTGGCGGTGGGACATTCGCCTGCAGGGCGACGGCGAGACCGTGTTCCTCGATCTCTGACCCGGCGTATGATGGCCGCGGCGAGGACGCCGATGCCCCCATCGATCACCGCGCGCATGGCCTCCACCCCCGAGATGCTCGCGTGCTTCGCGGACGATGCGCTCGTGCGCGCCGCGCTGAGCTTCGAGCGCGAGCTCGCGGCGGCGCTCGTCGAGCACGGCGCCATCTCGGCACCCGCGGCGGCGGCGATCGAGGCGGCGTGCCAGTGGTTCGATGCGACGGGCCTGGGCGATGCGGCGGCCCACGCCGGCACGCTCGCGATCCCGCTGGTCGCGCGCCTGCGCGCGATGGTCCCGGCCGAGCACGCCGGCGCGGTGCACCTCGGGGCGAGCAGCCAGGACGTCGCCGACACCGCGCTGGTCCTCCAGGTCGGCCGCGCGATGCAGATCCTCGGGCGCGACCTCGACAGCCTGGCCGATGCGCTCGCCGCGATGGCGCGCAGCCACGCGGCCACGCCGGCGCTCGCGCGCACCTTGATCCAGCCCGCCGAGCTCGTCACGTTCGGGATGCGCGCGGCGAACTGGTTGCTCGGCATCGACGCTGCGCACGCGCGCCTCGACCGCGAGCACCGCGCGGCGGCCGCCCTGGAGCTCGGGGGCGCGGTGGGCTCGCTCTCGGTGCTCGGCGAGCTCGGCCCCGCGGTGCGCGCCACGCTCGCCGCGCGCCTCGGGCTGCGCGCCGGCCCCGCGTGGCACAGCCGGCGCGACGCGATCGCCGGCCTCGGCGCGGCGCTCGGCATCGCGATCGGCGCCACCGGCAAGCTCGCGCGCGATATCTCGCTGCTCATGCAGCGCGAGCTGGCCGAGGTCGCCGAGCACGCGGTCGCCGGCCGCGTCGGCTCGTCGGCGATGCCGCACAAGCGCAACCCCACCGGGTGCCAGGTCGCGCTGTCGGCAGCGATCCGCGCGCCCGGGCTGGTCGCGTCGCTCCTCGGCGGCCTGCCCCAGGAGCTCGAGCGCGGGCTCGGCGGCTGGCAGGCCGAGGCCCCGGTACTCGGCGAGCTGTTCGCGCTGGCGCACGGCGCCGTCCACGCGATGCGCACGGTCGCCGAGGGCCTCGAGATCGACGCCGCCGCGATCGCCGCGCACGCCGCCAGCGCGCCACTCCCGGTCGCGGGGCGCGGCGCCGCGCTGGCCGCCGCGGCGCGCTTCGTTGACGAGGCGCTCGCGTTGCACGATGCGGCGCTCGCCGCGCGAAAAGATCGCTGACCTCGCCGGGCGCCTGGGTTACCGTGCGTCCGCGACCGACCCCTTGTGTTTCCCGGAGGTGCCATGTCGAACGCGTTTCGCGCCGATCACATCGGAAGTCTGCTGCGGCCCGCCGAGCTCGTCGAGGCGCGCCATGCGCATGCCCCGCCCGACCAGCTGCGCGAGATCGAGGACCGCCACGTCGCCCGCGTGCTCGCCAAGCAGCGCGAGCTCGGGCTCGACGTGGTCACCGACGGCGAGCTCCGCCGCTCGAACTTCATGAGCGATCTGTGGGACGCGGTCGACGGCTTCGATCGCGGCGACGCTGTCGCGCGCAGCTGGCAGGGCGCGGGCGCCAAGGTCTCGAGCGTCACCGGCATCGTGCACGAGAAGCTGGTCCAGCGCCGCGGGCTCACGTCGCTCGAGCTGCCGTTCCTTCGCGCGCAGGCCACCGGTCCGGCGAAGGTCACGCTGCCGAGCGCGACGCAGTTCCCCGCGATCGCCTTCAAGCGCGGCGTGACCGACAAGATCTATCCCACTCCATCCGACCTGCTCTGGGACATCGCGTCGATGGTGAAGGGCGAGATGCAGACGCTGGCCGACGCCGGCATTCCGTATCTCCAGATCGATGCGCCCCGCTACAGCTACTACATGGACCCCAAGTGGCGCGCCTGGCTCAAGGACGAGTTTGGCGCCGACCCCGACGCCTCGCTCGACGAGGCGATCCGCGTCGACAACGCCTGCTTCGACGCCGCGCGCCGGGCGGGCATCACCGTGGGCATCCATCTGTGCCGCGGCAACAACCGCAGCCACTGGTACGCCGAGGGCGGCTACGACGCGATCGCCGAGAAGCTGTTCGGCGAGATGCGAGTCGACCGCTTCCTCCTCGAGTACGACGACGATCGTTCGGGCACGTTCGAGCCGCTGCGCTTCGTGCCGCGCGGCAAGCGCGTGGTGCTCGGCCTGGTCTCGAGCAAGCTCTCCGAGCTCGAGTCCGCCGACCAGCTGCGCCGCCGGATCGACGATGCCAGCCGCTACGTCCCGCTCGACGACCTCGCGCTCAGCCCGCAGTGCGGGTTCGCCTCGACGATGGAGGGCAACCTCCTCACCGAGGACGATCAGTGGGCCAAGCTCGGCCTCGTCGTCGAGACGGCCCGCGCGGTCTGGGGCTAAACCAGGGCGGCCGGGACCACCTTGCCTGCGGTGATCGACTGATCGATCGTCGCGTCGTCGACGCCGACCGCCGTCAGCAGGGTCTTGCCGAACGACGGCAGCGACGCGGCCGGCTCGATATCACCGCCGGCGCCGCCGGCCCCGTTCTGCGAGTTGATCGCGAGTGCTCCGTAGTCGCCGGCGACCGGGCCGACCGCGCCGATCACGCCGGCCTTGAACGGCTTGCCGATCGCGATCGAGACCTGGTGGTTCGCGTTGTGGTCGCGGCCGTCGGTGTGCTTGGGACCCAGCGTCCGGCCGAACACGTTCAGC
>DATIPJ010001082.1:0-8389 GCA_035472155.1 Kofleriaceae bacterium | reverse complement strand
GCAGCGAATGCACCACGCCGGCGACCCGCACGCCGACCTGGTCCCCTTCGACGACGAACATCGCGAGCTCGGGGTGATCGAGCCGGGTCTGCAGCGCGGAGATCAGCTGCGCGAACGACAGCCCGCGCACATCGGACAGGGTCTCCGCCTGGTGGATCAGCATCGGCGGCGGGCCCTCGACGACGTACTCCTTGATGACGAACGTCAGGATATCGAGCAGGGTCTCGCGGTCCGCATCGGCAAACGCGTCCTTGACGTTGCTGGCGAGCTCGCGGAGGTCGGGTCGGGACGGCATGGGTTCTCCTAGAAAGTCGCTCCGTCGAGATCGGCGCCCGTGGTGTCACAGCCCACCAGGCGTACGCCCGTCAGGTCGGCACCGCACAGGTTCACGCGCGTGAGGTTGCAACGCACGAGCGCCGCGTTGCGCAGCGTCGCGCCGTACAGGTTGGCGCGCCGGAAGTCGACATCGAACAGCGCGGCGCCCGTCCAATCGGTCCGCGACAGCGAGACCGTGGCGTGCTCGTAGCCCTCGAACACGACCTTGAGTAGTACCGCGCCGGCGAAGTCCGACGAGTACAGCTCGGACTCCTTGAACGTCGTGTCCTGGATCTTCGCGCGATGAAAGCGCACGCGCGCCATCCGCACCGGCCCGAGGTCGCAGCGCAGGATCTGGGCGCCGGTGAAGTCGAGCTCGGTCAGGTCGCAGTCCTTGGCGCGCACCCGGTGCCACAGCGCGCCGCGCCACTGCGAGGTGCGCAGGTCGCTCTGCTTGAGCTCGGCGCGCTCGAGGCGGCTGTCGTCGGCATCGGCGCCGCGCAGGTCGAGCCGCTCGAGGGTCACGCCGTCGAGGTCGAGGCTGCGCAGCCCCGCCGAGGGCGCCGCGAACCCGGAGATCGTGCGGCCGGACAGCTCGTCCTCGGCGACCAGCCGCTCGAGCTGGACACGCGATTGAACGACGCCAGCATCGGCACTTGTATCACTCACTTCGACGAGAATACCCCGAGATCGGGGTCTCGGATCCGCCGCCTGCCGTGATCTGGGCGCGCCCGCTCAGGGCACGCGAACGGTGGCCTACGGCCTGCGCTGCGGCCCGTTGCGCAGCTCCTGGTTGCGCACGGCGTCGGCCAGGAGCTGGTGGACGCGCTCCTTGATCTTCTCGATCGCCTTCTCCATCGCTTCCTTGGAATTCTGCGCCGCGCTCGCCGCGTTCGCCGCGGCGGTGGTATCGGCGGCGTGGTCGTGGCTGCCACCGCTCTGCGCGACGGAGTGCTCGACCGCCTCGGCTTCGGCCTCGTGCTCGGCGGTGAACGGCATGCCGCCCGAGAACGTGGCCTTGCGGTGCAAGCCCTGCTCGGCCTGCGCGACGTGGGTGAGCTCGTGGGCCAGCAGCGCCTGGCCGGCCGTGCTGCCCATCGATTTCTCGGGCGAGCCGCCCATGAGGATCATGCCGGTCGAGCCGATCGTCACGGCGTAGGCGCTGCGCTGCCGGTTGAACTCCTCCGCGAATTCGCCGGTATAGATGCGAACGTGGCTGAGGTCGACGCCGAACCGCCGCTCGTACTTGGCGCGGATCGAGTGGTCGAGCGCCTCGCCCTTGCCGGCGCGCTTCGAGATCATGCGCAGCAAGCGCTCGGGGTCGTACTTGCGGGCCAGCTCATCGGTGAGCTGGTCGGCACCGGCTTCGGTCTGTTCGTCCTGATCGCTCACGCCAGTCTTTCTACGAGCTTACTCGTCCTTGCCTTCCCCCGCCCACGTCGACACGTAACCCTCGGATCCCTCATAGTATTCGCTGGTTTTCTGCTGGTCGATCACGGCCCCGCCGAGCGCGGCCTCGAGGAACTTGGTCTCGTCGAGGCAGCTGCCGCCCTTGACGCCCTTGACCTCGAAGGTCACCTCGCCCTTGGCGTTGATCACGATCTCGATGTCTTGTTTGTGCATGGCTACTCCGAAACCCACTTGCGAACGACCAGGCGGATCGACCCGTCCTCCTCGTTCACCTCTTCCTCGACGGCATAGCCCTTGTCTTCGCAGGCCTGCTTGACGTTGTGATACTGGTAGCGCTGGCTGAGCTGGTGCTTGAACTCCTCCTCGGAGACGCCCTTGGTCGTCTCGACCCCCCACCAGTCCGCGGTGATGTCGTACGTGCCGTCCTGGTTATCGAGGACGCCGATATCGTAGCGGCCCATGTCGACGGAGATCGCGGCCTGCAGCTTGTCGCCGCGGTACCCGCGGACCGACACCGATTGGCCCTGTTCGGCCTCGGAGTATTGCAGCTGCATATCGGCGAGCGCCTTCTTGATCGCCGCCAGGTTGGTCATCTTCAATGCGCACTTGGTGAAATGAGACATCGTTCGCTCGCGCTTTCTGGGCTGGTTTTCTACGTCACAGCTCGAGCTTACGTTCCCCGTCATCGCTCGACTCGGCGGCCTTGTCGCCGAGGTTGGCCGTCGGTGCGCCATAACGCGCCATCCAGCCTTCCTTCTTGGCCGGTGCGCGCCCGCGCGTCGACGCCATGCGCGCGCGCGTCCGGGCCCACTCGCGCATCGATTCGATCTGCTCGCGCATCGTGATCGCCAGCGGGACGATCTCCTTGAGCGTGTTCAGGAGGCCGTCGGTCGTGAGGTCGTTACCGGTGTCGAACGCGTCGTAGAGCGCGGCGACCACCGCCTGCTCGAGCTCGGCGCCCGAGAAGTCGACCGTGGCCTCGACCAGGCGGTCCATGTCGAACTGCCCCGGGTCGCGCTTCTTCTTGCGCACGTGGATGTCGAGAATCTGCGCCCGGTCCTCGCGATCGGGCAGATCGCAGAAGAAGATCTCGTCGAACCGGCCCTTGCGGAGCAGCTCGGGCGGCAGCTGGTGCACGTTGTTCGCGGTCGCGATCACGAACACCGGCGTGGTCTTCTCCTGGAGCCACGTGATGAACGAAGCGAACACGCGCGACGTGGTCCCGCCGTCGGTCTGGCCCGACGACGCGGTGCCCGAGAACCCCTTCTCGAGCTCGTCGATCCACAGCACCGCGGGCGCGATCGCCTCGGACGTCTTGATCACCGAGCGGATGTTCTCCTCCGAGGATCCCACGAGGCCGCCGAAGATCTTGCCGACGTCGAGCCGGAGCAGCGGCATCTGCCAGAGCGCGCCGACCGCCTTGGCGGTGAGCGACTTGCCGGTCCCCGGCACGCCGATGAGCAGGATCCCCTTGGGCAGCGGGAGGCCGAAGTCACGCGCGCGCGAGCTGAACGCGTTGCGCCGCTTGATCAGCCAGTCCTTGAGGATCTCCATGCCGCCGACATCGGAGAACTCCTCGCGGTGCTCGTAGTACTCGAGCAGGCCGCTCTTGCGGATGATCTGCTTCTTCTCCTCGAGGATGGTCTCGAGGTCGAACGTGTGGGTCCGCACCGCCGACTTGGCGAACACGTTCTCGGCCTCGACCAGCGTCAGGCCGAGCGCACCCTCGACCACGCGCTCCATGAACGTGGGATCGCTCTCGATCACTTGCTGGGTCGAGGTCGGCAGGTTGGGCAGCACCTTGCGCGCGGCGCCCTCGATCTCGAGCCGGTTGGGTAGCTCCCAGTCGAGCACCGCCGAGATGCTCTTCTCGAGCTCGGGCGGGATCTTGGTCACCGGCGAGATCACGAGCAGGCTCTTCTTGGTCTTGCGCAGCTCGGTCGCGGCGTCGCGCAGCCGGCGGACCACCGCGGGCTCCTTGAGGAACGGATGGAAGTCGCGCAGCACGAACAGCGCGCGGCCCTCGGCGCGCATCACGTGATCGATCGCCTTCATCGGGTCCTTGACGTCGCGCGTGCCCTGCCCGTTCGCGACCGTCTTGAAGCCCTCGGTGATCGACCACACCTCGAGGCGCATCTCGCGCTCGACGCACAGCTTGCGGAGCGCCTCCTCGACCCGGGTCTCCTCCGGAGACGTGATCCAGATCAGCGAGTAGCGCGCCTTGATCAGATCCTCGATCTCACCCTTGCTGCTTCGTTTGTGCTCGATCGTCATGCCTTGTTCTATCCACCTGCGTTCGCAAGATCGCGCAGCCCACGCAGCGCGCCCTTGGCGGTCTCGGCGCTGTCGACCAGCGCGTCCACGGCCTGGGTGACCGCTTCGAGGGTCTGGCCGTCGGCCTTCAGATTGGGAAGCTCGCCCTGGACGAGCCGCATATTGTTGCGCATGTCCGAGAGGATGTCGTTGATCGACTCGTAGACCTCGCGCGCGACCTTGCCGAGCTCGCCGCCGAGCGGCGACGTGATCTGGGTCTGGTCGATCACCGACTCGACCTGGGCGTCGGCCGCGGCCTTGGCCCGCGCGGCCTCGGCGCGCGCCTTGGCGGCGTCGGTCTTGGCGGCGTCGAGCTCGGCCTGCAGCGACTTGAGCGAGCGCTCGGCGGCGGCGGTGTTCTCGCTGGCCTCCTTGAGCTTGCGCTCGGCGGTCTCGCGCTCGAGCTGGAGCTCCTTGGGATCGGGGCCGCTCGCCGCCGGGGCCTGCGCCTTCTCGAGCTCGGCGAGCCGCCTGCGCATGCGGTCGAGCTCGCGGCGCGCGTCGTCACCGCCGGTCGACGCGGCATCGCGCGCCTTGGACGCGGTGAGCGCCTCCTCGGCGGCCTTGTGGCGCGCGACCTCGGCCTTGGCGAGAGCGTCCTGCGCCACGTTGCGCGCGCTCTCGGCTGCGAGCCGGCCGTGGACCGCCTCCTGGAGCTCGACCTCGATCTGCGCGAGCCTGCCCTCGAGCTTCTCGCGGTCGGTATCGGCGCGCGAGTACTGTCCCTCGAGCCGCTCGCGATCGGCCTCGACCTTCTTGAGCTCGACCCGGAGCTCGCGAATGTCGTTGGTCATCTTCATCAGGTGATCGGGCTGGGCCCCACCACCGCGGCCGGAATCGGTCTGGGCCTCGACGAGCAGCCTGCCCAGGCGCCGGTTCTCCTCCTCGAGCCCGTTGACCGACGCCGCGTTGCGCGACGCGTTGGTGTGGGCCTCGTCGCGCTCGGCGCGCAGCTGCGCGATCGCCTTGAGGTTCTTTTCCTTCTCGCTGCGCAGCTCCTTGATCACCTCTTCCTGCGAGATCAGGCCGACCCGGCGCTCCTCGAGCATGCGCTCCTGCTCGTTGATCACCTCGCGCAGGTGCTCGATCTCGGTCAGCTGCTCGTTGAGCTTCTTCCAGCCTTCGTCCTTGGTCCGCGACAGCTCCATCAGCTGGCGGTTCTTGTCCTCCATGTCCTCGCGGATCTTCGCGGTGTCCTCGACCGCGCGGGCCGCCTGGCGCTCGCGCGCCGTCATGTTCTCGGCCATCTCGCCGATCTCGGTGCGCGCGCGGTTGAGCTCGTTGCGCGTCTGCTGGAGCTCGTCGCGCAGCTCGTCGGCGACGCGGTCGTGGGCGACGACCTGGTCCTCGCGGTCCTTGACCTGGGCCTTGAGCTCCTCGACGCGCTCGCGCATCGACGCCGACTCGGCGCGCACGCGCTTGGAATCGGCCACCTCGCGCTCGTAGTTGGCCGAGGCCTTCTCGACCTGGGCCCGGAGCGCCTTGATCTCGTTGTCCGCCTTGCTCGGGTCGTACTCGAGCCCGAGATCGACGAGGACCTTCTTGTCGGGGTCCGGCGGCAGGGGCGCACCGACCGGGCCCATCGGGCCGCCGCGCCCGAACACGCTCGGGCTCGGGATCTCGGCCATCCGCGTCGGGCCGTGGCCCGAGACCGGGCCCATCGTCGCCTGCGCTGGCATCGCGGGCGGGCCGCCGTACGCACCCGCCTGGCCGCTGTGGGGCACGCCCGGCGGGCCGCCATAAGGCATATTCGCAGGCGTCCCGGACGGCATCGCCGGAGGGCCGCCATACGGGGTCGGGCCGCCATACGGCGCCGCGTTGGACTGCGAGGCGACCGAGCCGCCGAAACCGCCGCCGCGCGCTGCCCCGAAGCCCGGTGTCGGGTTGTTGATCGGCGGGACCGAGCCCGGCTGCGGCATCTGCGGCGGCGCACCATAGGGCGAGCCACCCGCCGGCATGCCCGGTGGGCCGCCGTAGGGCATCCCGGACTGGCTCGGCGGGAACTGGGATCCATAGCCCGGCGACGGGGCCCCGAAGCCGCTGGGCGACGCCTGGGCGCCGAAGCCGCCCGGCGACGGCTGGCCATAGCCGCCCGCGAGCGGCGGGGGCTCGCTGCGCTCGAGGACCATCGTGCCGCCCTTCTTGGGCGGCGGCGCGGCGCCCGCCTGCGGCATCTGCTGCTGCACGACGTTGACCGCGCCCTCGTCGAGAAAGCGGATCACGAGCGATCCGCACTGGATGATATCGGTGTGCCCGAGCGCCTGTTTCTGCACGCGGACGTTGTTGAGGTGCGTCCCGTTCGCGCTCCCGAGATCCTCGACGACGAATCGCCCGCCCTCCATGCGAATCTGCGAGTGGCGCCGAGACACCATGCCGTCGTCGGTGCGGATCGCACATTCGAGGCCACGACCGACGTAGACGGTCTCGGCAGGGGACAGCTCGACCGTCCCCTCGCGGCCCTGGCTATCCCGGAACAGGAGTCGTGCCATTGGGTCCTCGGATGGTACCGGGGCAAGGGGCCAGGCGCCAGCCCTCGCCCATCATCCGCCCATCATCGTCGCCCAACCGTCACTCGGGCCGGAACACGGCCTCCGTGTTACCGACGCGAATGATGTCGCCGGGCTCGAGAGTCTTCTTGGGAACCTTGTGCCCGTTGACGTAAACGCCATTCGTCGAGCCAAGGTCTGCCAGCTCGTAGAGCCCGTTCACCTTGCGAATGCCGGCGTGCTTCCGCGACACAGCCGGATCGGCGAGCACCACGGTATTGCCGGCGACCGAGCCAATCGTGGTGACCTCCTCGCTGAGCGCGAGCACCTGGTTCGCCATCGGGCCCAGGATGAACTGCAGCTTGGCCACCGGAGACCAGCCGCAGAACAGACACTTGGTCCACACCGGCAGCATCACGCGACGACAGCCGCCGCAGACCTTCTGCTGCGTCGTCGACGCATTCCGCTTCGCCACCAGCACCAGGAGCCCGAGGATCACGAGCGCCGCGACGACGATCAGGGCGATGAGCGCTCCGGTAGACACGACACCTTAGTTGATAGACTTGAACTTGAAGTTCGTCTTGCCGAGCGTGAGCATATCGTTGTCGACGAGATCTTGCTTGCCGGAGATCTTGCGATCGTTGACATAGCACCCATTCGTCGACCCGCCATCGACGAGCATGAAGCCCTGCGGCGAGCAGTTGATCTGGCAGTGCTCGGTGCTCGTGAAGCCGTCGTTGATGACCACATCACACGGGGGCGCGGTACCGATCTTGGTACCCCCGGAGCGCAAGCGGAACGTCTGGTACGCCTGTGTACCGTTGAGCGGCACGAGCCAGCCGACGATCGGGAAGCCGCCCTCGTCGCCGCCCGCGCCGATCATCACGGTCTTCATCGGGCCCGCCGGCTTGGGCGCCTCGACGACGACCGGCGCAGCGATCGGCATCGGCATCGGCGCCGGCTTCGCGCTGAAGACCTTGACGCCGATGATGAGCAGCACGATCGCACCGAGGGTGATGAGGATCACCGTGAGCCACGGGAAGCCGCCCTTGGACTGATTCCACGGCGGCGCCAGGGTGAGCTGGACCGGATCGGCGTCGTCCTTGTCGACCTTGAGGATCAGGTTGTGCGGCTTTCCATCCCAGCTCAGCCCGACGCCGACCTTGGTGTCGAAGCCCGGGAACGTGAGGTACTGGCGGTCCGCCATGCGCGCGAGGATCGCGCTGATCGCGGTCGCGATGTTGTCGGCCGAATTCACGAACTGAGTCTGCGGGATCATCGTGCTGATCACGTTGCCGTCGCCCGACAGCGCGCCCTTGTAGATGATCGCGAAGGTCTGGATCTGGTCGGCCTTGGCCACCGACTTGGCGTTGATCAGCTGGGCCTTGGCGGACTCCATGTTGGTGTCCATGCCGTCGCACACGACGATGAGCACCTTGCGCGACGCCTGCACCCTGTGGAGCTCGGACATCGCGAGCTCGACGCCCTTGACCAGCTCGACGCCCTTGGTGCCCAGGTAGTCCTTCTGCGTGCCGAGCTGCGCGCCGGTGATCTTGTCGAGCGGCCCCATCGGGATGCGCACGACCGCCTTGTCGGCGTACGTGATCACCGCGCCCATGCTGCCTGCGGGGCCGGCGTCCTTGAAGTTCACCTTGTCGAGCGCGGCCTCGAGCGACTTGAGCACGCCCGGATAGCGCGACGGATCGTCCTCGGGGAGGACGTCGTCGTTGCCGATCCAGATCTCCCAGCCGTTGAGCACGATCGCGATCGCGAGCTTCTCGGTGCCCTGCGTGTAATCGCGCTTCTGCGTCGGCCTGAGCTCGACGGGCTGCTTGGCGCCGTCCTCGCGCAGCGAGAACTTGTCG
>DATIPJ010001081.1:0-5010 GCA_035472155.1 Kofleriaceae bacterium | reverse complement strand
CGCGTGAGAAGTCGGCGGGGAGCGGCGCATGCCGCGATGGGCGACGAGCTTGGCGAGGGCCTTGATGAGCTCGTCGAGGTCGCGCGCGCGGGAGAGCAGCTGGTCGATGTCGCGTGCGGAGAGGCTGGCGAACAGCTCGGCCAGCGGGCTCTGTAGCAGGTCCTCGAGAACGCTGTCGCCGTCGATGTCGTGCGCGTGTGCCCATTCGGCGAGCCGCGAGAGCGGATCGAGGGGCGTCGGCGGCGAGGAACGCGAGGACTGCGAGGACTGCGAGGACTGCGAGGAACGCGGGGACTGCGAGGAACGCGGGGACTGCGAGGACTGCGAGGACTGCGAGGACTGCGAGGACTGCGAGGACTGCGAGGACTGCGAGGACTGCGAGGACTGCGAGGGCTGCGAGCTCGCGGAGGCGGCTGTCTGGATGTTGTCGAGATAGGTGTCGCGGACGCCTTCGAAGGGCTCGCCGCGCACCCAGGCACCCAGCTTGCCGCGCAGGCGCGTGGTGAGGAGGCTCGAGGTGGGGGGCGGCGCGGGCGGCGGCTCGTGAGGCGCGGGCCGCGGACGGGCGGGCGCGCGGTCGCCGAGGTGGATGCCTGAAGCGAGCAGCATCCGGGAGACTTCGCGCGCGGGAATGGCGGAGTTGATGAGGAGCACGCCCGGCGCGAGCCGGCGTGGCTCGAGGGGGGCGAGGGCCGCGAGGGCGTGATTCTCGGCGGCTGGGTCGACCACGACGGCGTGGCCGGTGGCGAGGGTCGCGGGGGTGACGGCGCCGGCCCAGTCGCGGATCGCGACCTCGACGTTTTGCGGGATGGGATGCTGGCTTGCGGACGCGAGGCCGTCGAGGAGCTCTGCTGCGGTGGCTCCGGCGGCCAGGGCGCGAGAGACGGCGGGCTTGGTGATGCGGGCGACGAGCGCGCGATCAAGGCGCACCCAGTCGCAGCATGCGCCGACGCGGACGATATCGATGAAGCGAGACTCGGGAGGGAGAATGACCTCGAAGCTCGGCGTGATGTGCCCGCTCGAGCTGCCGTCGGGGGTGCGGAGGGACAGCGCGGCGCCGCCGCCATCGACGGTGCCCGTCGTGAATCCCGGCACGTAGAGGCCGTTGCAGAGAAGTCGCGCGACCTGCCAGAGGCCGCGCCGCTCGCACCAGCGGTGAGCGGCGTCGCTCTCGATCGGACCGTCGGCGAGGAGGGCCTGGAGGGCCGTGAGATCGGCGCTCGTGGGGTAATGGGCCGCGGATGCGGCGATCAGGGCGTCGACATCAGGCCGAACCAGCTCACCGTCGGGCACGACGAGCTTCGCGTCGAGGGCGGCGCCCAGCATGCCGTCTGCGGTGCGCTCGTCGATCCCGACCTGCTTGGCGAGGCGCTTGACCGTGCCGAGGTGGAGCGTGCCGGTCTTGTTCAGCTTGACGTCGATGTGGCGCGTCGCGATGCACACTGCGAGGAAGGTGCGTGCATTGGCGCTGGCCTCGGCCTTGGGAACGAAACCGGTGAGAGGCAGCGGCGCGAGGTCGAGATCGATCACACGCGGCGCGACGAGCGTGGCGGCGGGCTGGACGAGCGCCAGCGCGGAGCCCGCGTCGCGGGTCGAGAGTGGTACGGCGAGCGCGGCGCGCATCGCCGGCCGGATGGCGTGACGGTAGAAGCGCTCGGTCAGACCGTAGCGCTCGGCCGCCTGACGCGTGAGGCTGAGATCGGTGGCGATGCCGCCCGCTTCCGCGACGATCTGGAGGATCGCGAGTGTGGCCGCCGGGAGCGCGTCGAGGGCGGCGTCGACCCATGCGGACTGGCGGTGCTGCTCGGCGAGCTCGGCGCGCCGGGCCGGGACCTGGTCGCCGGGGATGCCGAGCATGCTGGCCAGCGCCAGGTCCGGGATGTCGTCGAGCCGCCAGCCTCGGTGCGGCTCGAGCCAGCCGCTGCTAGTTGAAGAGCTCACCATCGTCGGCTCCGCGGTTCGCTGATCGATCGGCGTTGGGTTCGGACCCGAGGGCTGCCGGGCTATCCAGGTCAGGGCCGTCGGGCATGTCCTCGATGAAGAATCGGTAGCCTTGCTCGGTCAGGAACAGCTGGCGGTGCAGCGCCAGCTCCTCCTCGCAGGATCGCCGGCTCACGATCGTGTAGAAGCTGGCGCCGCCCGGCTTGGGTCGCAGCACGCGGCCCAGCCGCTGCGCCTCTTCCTGGCGCGACCCCATGGTCCCCGAGATCTGGATCAGCACGGCGGCCTCGGGCAGGTCGATCGCGAAGTTCCCGACCCGCGACAGCACCAGCGTCCGGGTCTGGCCCGCGCGGAATGCCGCGTATGCCGCTTCGCGCTCGCGATGCGGCGAGTCACCGGTGAGGACGGGCGCGCCCAGCGCGGTGGCGACGGCGCGCAAGGACGCGAGGTAGGTACCCATGATGAGGATCCGCTCGCCCATGTGGCGCTCGACGAGCGCTTGCACGGCCGCCAGCTTGGCGGGGTTCTCCGCCGCGATCCGCGGCTGGTCGCGGAGGTCTGCGGCGGCGTAGCGCTCGGTGAGCGCGCGCGGCATCCCGACGCGGACCTCGAAGCACGTGGCGGCGGCGATGTGGCCCGATTGTTCGAGGGCGCGCCAGCTGACCTCGAAGCGCTTGGGGCCGATCAGCGCGAACACGTCGGTCTCGCGGCCATCCTCGCGTACCAGCGTCGCGGTGAGGCCCAGCCGCCGCCGCGCCTGAAGCTCCGCGCTCAGCCGGAAGATCGGCGCCGGGACCAGGTGGACCTCGTCGTAGATGATGAGGCCCCATGGCTCGTGCGCGAGGCGATCGAAGTGGTTGTATCCGGTGGCGCCGGCGCCGCCCTTCTTGCTCAGCATCGAGTACGTCGTGATCGTCACGGGCGCCACGGTCGCGCGGCGGGCGCCCTCGTAGACCACGACCGCATCCTCGGCGAGCTCGGTGCGCGCGCGCAGCTCGCGTCGCCACTGCGCCGCGGCTTCACGGCTCGACGTGAGCACCAGCGTGCGGACGCCGAGCGCGGCCATCGCGAGCACGCCGATCATGGTCTTGCCGGCGCCGCATGGCAGGACGATCACGCCGTGGCCGGTGGCGCGAAACGCCGCGACCGCCGCGGTCTGATACGGATACGGGGTGAATGCGTCGAGCTTGATCGGCACGTCGAGCGGCGCACCATCGACCAGCCCGGCGATGTCATCGACGGGATAGCCCGCGGCGAGCAGCCCGCGCTTGAGCGCGCCGCGATGCGCGACCGGCAGCGCGAAGTGTGCGCCGCGCGGCGCGATCAGCGCGGCGAGCTTGGGATCGCGCGTCAGTCGCACCCGCACGTCCTCGCGGGTGACCTGTAGCTCGAGCTCGCCAGGAGCGGCGCCGTCGACGAGCCGACACACGCCGTGCCGGCCCATCAGCTCGCGGATCTCGTGCTCGACGTTCGCGGGTAGCTCGAACCGGCTGATCGCGCGCAGCCCGTCGAGCACCTCGGCCGTGGTGACGCCGAGCGCGGCGGCGTTCCACAGCGCCAGCGCGCTCAGCCGGTAGGTGTGAACGTGCTCCGGCGAGCGCTCGAGCTCCGCGAACCGGCTCAGGATGTCCCGACCCGCCTCGTATCCCGGGTGGTCGACCTCGAGCAGCACCGTTCGGTCGCCCTGGATGATCGCCGGCTGTTCTGCGGACACTTCGGTTGCTTATCAGGTACCTCTGTCATTTCGCGTCGCGGCTCTCCGCGGGAGGCGCCACGGGTGGTGCGCAGTAGGCGTCGTGAGCGAAGCACTGGCCGTGGAAGCAGACGCCGGTGTCGCACTGGGAGCGCGATGTACACGCTTGGCGCTGGCACGCGCCCGAGGCGGGGGTGCAGCGGAAGTTTCGCGGACAGATCGAGGCCTTTGGGTCAGTGCACGGGATCGGGGTGCAGTGGCCGTTGCGGCAGGTTTGGTCAGGGCCGCAGCTGGTGGCACTGCACGGTGGAGTGCAGCTGCCGGCGCAGAGCTCGCCGCTCGGGCATTGCGGATCTTGCTTGCACTGCGCGGCAGCGGCGGTAGGAGCGGAGTCAGGAGCGAAGCAGATGTCGCCCGGCTTGCAGTCGCGGGTCTCGGTGCAGCTGCGGTCGCCCGGGCGCGTGGTGCCGATCGGATCGGGTGGCGCGTTGGGCGGCGGGCGCTGGACCCGCGATTCGGTGCTGGCGGCGTGGGTCGGGCGTGGAGGGGGTGGGACGCAGGCAGTAGGGGCGACGAGGATGAGGAGGGCGGCGAGGAGGGTGAGGGCTGCGAGGGCGAAGACGGCCGCGAAGCGCATGGGCGGACGCTAGCAAATCGGTGAGGTGAGGCGGCGGCGAAGGTCGTTTGCAAGTCGGCGGGTTGAGAGGCGTGGATGGCGCGCGGCGAAGCGCATTGACAGAGCGGGCGCGCGTCCGTAGTTTGTCGGCCGAGGCACGTCATGCTGTACGTCCATGTGGATCGTTCGTCCGCGGCCGCAATTGCGGTTCGCGTTGGCGCGACCGATTACTGCCTCCTTTCGGTGTTCCCGGGCCGTCGATAGGCCGCGGCGGAGCCCAAGAGCTGTGCGGCGTCTCGTCTGACGCTGTGGCGGTTGTGCTCTAGCCCGCGGGCGAGGTCCTCGACACGCGATGACGCGAGCTTGCGCTCGGCGTGTCGCTACGCGTTTGTTTTGGGAGCACTTTATGTCTCGTAGATTCGAGCTCGATCGTATTCGCAATATCGGCATCATCGCTCACGTCGATGCCGGCAAGACCACGCTCACCGAGCGCGTGCTGTTTCACACCGGACGGATTCACGCGATGGGCGAGGTTCATCACGGCACGGCCAAGACCGACTCGCACCCGATCGAACAGCGCAAGGGGATCACGATCCTTGCGGCTGCGGTGACGTGCGAGTGGCAGGGCCACCGGATCCATCTGATCGACACGCCTGGACACGTCGACTTCACGATCGAGGTCGAGCGATCGCTGCGCCGCCACACGGGACAGGGAGTGCAACCACGCGAAGGTCCGATAAAAAATTGCGTCATTTTCATA
>DATIPJ010001080.1:0-4671 GCA_035472155.1 Kofleriaceae bacterium | reverse complement strand
GCGGCGCCGATCGCGACGACCGGCCAGCCGGCGACCGCGACCAGGTACACCCCGAGCAGGGTGGCGACGCCGAACGCCGCGATCATCGCGCGCTTCATCGCGCCCGGGGTGACGAGGCCGGCGGCGACCGCGCGCAGCGGGCCGATCCGGTCGGGGCCGTCGGCGCCGCGCTCGGCGTCGAACACGTCGTTGGCGAAGTTGGTGCCGATCTGGATCGCGAGCGCACCGCCGAGGGCGGCGAGGGCGGCGCGCCAGGCCACGCGGCTGATGGCCGCGGCGGCAGGCGACGCGGCGGTAGTGGCGGGGATGCCGAGCGCGGCGGCGATGGCGGTCGGGTCGACGTCGGGCGCGGTGATCCAGTGGCGCTCGAACGCGGGGCCGGTCTCGGTGCGCGCGATCGGCAGGCCGGCGAAGATCTGGCCGCCGCGGTTGTCGATGACCAGGATCGCGAGCGGCGCGCGTGCGCAGCGGGTGGCGAGCAGGCCGCCGAGGTCGTGGGCGAAGCTGACGTCGCCGAGGATGAGCAGCACGGGTTGGCCGGCGCAGGTGGCTCCCGCGGCGGAGGCGATCGAGCCATCGATGCCGGCGGCGCCGCGCTGGGTGAGGATCGTGCGCACCGGGCCGCCGGTCGCGACCTGGTCGATGACGCGGATCGGCAGGCTGTTGCCGAGCTGGATCGCGGCGCCCGGAGGGACGGCGTCGGTCGCAGCGCGCATCATCGCGGGCTCGCTGCGCGGGTGACGGTCGAGGGCGTGGTCGATCGCGTGGGCGGCAGCAGCCTCGGCGGTGCTCCAGCGATCGGCGGCCTCGCTCGGGTGGCGGACCGTGGCGAGGATGCTCGTGCCGCGCGGCGCAAGGACGTCGAGCGCGGCGGCGAGGGCGTCGATCACCGCGGCGGGATCGCCGAGGATCACGCCGCGCGCCGAGGAGTCCGCGTCGTGCCAGCGCGGGCCCGCGACGACCCAGCGCGGGGTGCCCGCCGCGGCGATCCGGGCCGCCCATGCTGGCCAGGCGGCGGCGACCGGCTCTGCCCCGAGCTGGATCACGAGGCGCGGCACGGGCAGCGCGGCGGCGGGGATGAGATCGAAATGATCGACGAGCACGACGCCGTCGGGGCGCGGGCCGAACCGGAGCTGGCTGCCGGCCTCGGCGATGACCGGGTAGCCGGCGCGCGCGGCGAGGGCGAGCACTGCATCGCGCGCTGCCGCGAAGTTGGCAGGCAGCGCGCCGGCGACGATCACGCCATCAGGCTCGTCGGCGACCGCAGTGGCGAGCGCGGCGATGGCGGCCGCGTCGGGCGCAAGGCGCGGCGGTGCGATCGCCACGGCGCCGGCGAGCTGTGCCGCGGCTCGCGCGAGGGCGCGCTCGGCGTCGCTGGTCGGCGCGGCGGGCTCGAGCGGCTTGCGGAGCGGCACCTCTAGGTGCACCGGGCCCGGGTCGGGGCCGCGCGCGCAGGTGATCGCCTGGATGATCTTGCGGCGCACCGCGCGCAGCGCGAGCTCGCCGTCGCTCGGCGCGCCGAGGTCGAACGCGCCGCGCACGAAGCCGCCGTACATCTTGATCTGATCGATGGTCTGCGAGGCGCCGCAGTCCTGCAGCTCGGGCGGTCGGTCGGCGGTGATCGCGACGAGCGGCACGCCGGCCATGCTGGCCTCGATGATCGCGGGGTAGTAGTGCGCGGCCGCGGTGCCGCTCGTGCAGACCAGCGCGACCGGAGCGCCGGTGGCGCGCGCGGCGCCGAGCGCGAAGAACGCCGCGGTCCGCTCGTCGATCAGCGTGGTCAGCTCGAGGCGCGGCTCACGCGCGAGCGCGGCGACCAGCGGGGTCGACCGCGATCCGGGGCTCACCACGCAGCGCGTGACGCCACCGTCGGCGAGGCTGGTCGCGACGAGCTCGGCCCAGATGGTCTGGACCGCCGCGGTCACCGCATGGGCTCCGGTGCGCGGGCGGCCTCGGAGTCGTCGTCGGGGTCGATCTGGCCGGTCACGCCGAGCGCGCCGAGCATCGCGCGCAGCTTGATCTCGGTCTCGGCGAGCTCCCGGTCCGGGTCGGAGCCTGCGACGATGCCGGCGCCGGCCCACAGGTGCGCGCGGTTGCCGGTGAGCACGCCCGAGCGCAGCGCGACCGCCAGCTCGCCGTTGCCGTCGAGATCGAACCAGCCGACCGGGGCGCTGTACCAGCCGCGCGCGACCGGCTCGCGCGTGCGGATCCACTCGGCGGCGAGCTCGCGCGGCGTCCCGCCGACCGCCGGGGTTGGATGCAGCTGCGCGGCCAGCTCGAGCAGGTGCCGCGGCTCGCGCAGCCGTGCGCGGAACGGGGTCAGCAGGTGGACGACGTGGCGCAGCACGCGCACGGTGGGCTCGCGCGGCGCATCGACGTCGGCGAAGCCCGCGAGCGCGCCGTGGATCGCATCGACGACGAGCTGGTGCTCCCAGCGCTCCTTGCTGCTGGCGAACAGCTCGGCGCTCGCGTCGGCAACGAGCCGCTCGCGCGCCCCGGCGGGCGCACCGTCGGGCACGGCGATGCTGCGCGTGCCGGCCAGCGCGTCGCAGCGCACGAGGTCGCCGTCGCGGCGGACCAGGCGCTCGGGGGTGGCGGCGATCAGCGCGCCGGCATCGGGCGGCTGGACCAGCACGCGCACGCAGTCGGCGTGCCGATCGAGCGCGGCGAGCAGCTCCGCGCCGTGGGCCGCGCCGGCGAGCGCGATCGTGCACGTCCGCGCGGCCACGATCTTGGAGCACCGGCCGGCGGCGATCGCATCGGTGATCGCGATGATCTGCGCGCGCCACTCGGCCGCGCTCGCGGGCTGCAGCTCGACGAGCGCGGGCTGCACGCGGGCGGGCCGCGCGGCCGAAGCTGCGGCGGACAGGGCCGCGAGCTCGTCGTGCCAGCGCGCCGATGCGGCGGCTTCGCGCGGGTCGACCGCGAGCACGATCTGCGCCCGGCCGCCCTCGCAGACATAGGTCCAGCGCGGCAGCATGAACCACGCGTCGCCGAAGCCGGTCCACGGCGCGCGGTCGGCTGCACCCGGCGCGAACGCCGCGCCGCCGAGCCAGCGCGGCCGCGCACCGCCGAGCGCCGCGATCGGCGCGGGCTCGCCGGCGATCACGGCGCTCTGGGCGCCGCCCAGGTCGAGCGCGCGCGCACCGCGCACGATGTCGGCCCAGCGATCGCGACCGCTGCCGCGCAGCTCGCGCGCGCACCCGACGCCGACGAGGGTCAGCTCGCCGGAGGTCCACGCGACGCGCGGCTGATCGCGCAGCGCATCGACGAGCGTCGCCGCGGGGGCGCTCGGCGCCGGCACGGCGATGAAGCTCAGCCCGTGTGCGCGCGCGGCGATCTCGAGCCCGGCGGCGAGCGCCCCGGGCGCGACCCAGCGGTCGACGCGTCCGGCGGATACCGCGGCGGTCATGCGTCCTCCCGGGGGGTGGCGACGTACAGCGTGCACACCCCGAAGGTCAGCGGTGCGACCTCGACGACGTGGAGCCCCGAGGCCTCCATCACCGCTGCGAACTCGGTGCTCGACGGAAACGCCGCGATCGAGGACTGCAGGTAGCGGTACTCGCGCGCGCCGCTCAGCAGCGCGCCGAGCCACGGCACCACCCGATGCGTGTGGAACCGCGCCGCGCCCGCGAACACGCCGCGCCGCGGCTCGCCGAGCTCGAGCACCGCGACCCGGCCGCCCGGCCGCACCACGCGCGCCATCTCGCGCAGCGCCGCCATCCGATCGGGCACGTTGCGGATGCCGAACGCGATCGTGGCGGCGTCCATCTCGCAGTTGCGGTACGGCAGGCGCTGCGCGTCGCCGCGCATCAGCGTCACGCGCCCGGTCAGCCCGCGCTGCGCGAGCTTGCGCTGGGCGATCGCGAGCATCTCGCGCGAGGGGTCGAGCCCGACGACGGTGGCGCCCGGGTGCATGCGCGCGATGTCGATCGCGAGGTCGCCCGTGCCGGTCGCGAGGTCGAGGACGCGCGGTCGCTCACCGAGTTGCAGCGCGCGCACCGTGCGCCGCCGCCAGCCGCGGTCGAGGCCGAACGACAGCACGCGGTTCATCGCGTCGTAGCGGCCGGCGATCCGGTCGAACATCGCGCCGCTGCCGTTGGCCGGCGCGACCAGCTGTGTCGTTCCCTCGCTCACGACGTCCTCTCGAGCGAGGCCAGCGCGACGGTGACCAGCGCGTCGCGCGCGGCTCCCGCCGGCAGCTCCTCGAGCACGGCCAGCGCGCGCTCGACGTGGTCCTCGGCCAGGGCGCGGGTCGCGGTGAGCGCTCCGGTCGCGCGCACCGTACCGGCGATCGCGGCCAGCTCTTCGCGCCGCGGCTCGGCCTCGGCGAGCAGCGCCTCGAGCCGCGGGTGCAGCGAGGCCTCGCGCTCGAGCGCAACGACCAGCGGATAGGTGATCTTGCCCTCGCGCAGATCGGCGAGCGGGTCCTTGCCGGTGCCGTCGGCGTAGTCGAGCTCGTCGTCGACCGCCTGGAACGCGACGCCGAGGTGGAGCCCGAACCGCTCGAGCGCGGCCTCGGCCGCTGGCGGCAGCCCGGCCGAGCGCGCGCCGGCGATCATCGCCCAGCGGAACAGCGCCGCGGTCTTGCCCTCGACGATCTTGAAGTACTCGGTGCGATCCGCCGCGATCCGACCGCGCCGTTCCAGCTGCACCGACTCCGCGAGGATC
>DATIPJ010001079.1:0-2665 GCA_035472155.1 Kofleriaceae bacterium | reverse complement strand
CTCGAGAAGCGCCTGCCGTGGACGCGCGAGCGCGCGGGGCATCACTTCGTGGTGAAGCGCGGCGGGCGCTGGCTCGCGACGCCGCTGAGGCCGAAGGTCTGCCAGGTCGGGTGCAGGGCGAAGATCGCGCCGCAGGTGCCGAGGTTGATCAGCATCAGCGTGCGGCCGGCGAGCCAGCGCGCGCGGCGCCACTGCGCGAGGAAGTCGGCGATGGCGCCGGCGTGGCGCTCCTGGGCCGCGGGGTCGCGCAGGAAGCGCGGCGAGACGCGGTTGACGGTGTCGCCGTCGAGCTGGATCGCCAGGTGCGCGCCGATCGTGCCGTCGTCGAACCGCGTGATGATCGAGATGCCGCCCTGGGCGAGCTCGGCGAGGAGCTCGGGGAGCGCCGTCATCCGCGCTGGCCCAGCGTGCGCGCGATGCCACCGAGGAAGTCGCCGACGATCTCGACCAGGGTCTTCCAGTAGCTGATCGACGTGCGCAGCGCGGCGTCGTGGGCGGACAGCAGCGGCGCGGCGCTGCCGTTGGTGCAGCGCGGCGACACGCGGTGCATGACGTCGCCGTCGAGGTGGATCACGGTCTGGAGCGCGATCTGCTCGAGATCGAGGTCCCAGGCCTTGTGAAGGACGACGATCTCGTCGGCGGCGAGCTCGACCGGATTTGCGGCGATGTCCTGCGAGGTGTGGTCGCCGACGGGATGACCGCGGCGCGCGGCGGCCTCGAAGATCCGCGTGAGCTGCTCGCTGGTGTCGCGGATGCGGTAGAGCAGCATCAGCTCGCCGCGCTCGTCGTCGGAGAGTCCCGGGTCGGCGCTCCAGCGGTGGATGACGTCCGCGGCGCGGCTCCGCAGGCGATCGAACTCGGCCGGGCCGCCGGTGACGGGCGTGCCGGGGAGCCGCGGCGCGCCGCGCTCGGTGACCTTGCAGTCGTAGTGCTCGGCGAGCTCGAGCAGCGCGCGCTCGGGCGCGGGCATCTTCTGCCCCGTCATGTTGTCCTTGACGATCGTGTTGATCTCGAGGCTGCACAGCCTCTCGAGCACGGTCTTGATCTGGTCGCCGATCGGCTCGGGCTTGCGCGAGAACAGGCCCACTACTTGGCTGCCGCGATGGGAGTCACATTGGCCGGCGCGGCCCCGGGCAGCCGCTCGAGGAGCGAGAGCATCTTCTCGATCGCCTCGATGTTGCCCTTGATGATGTCGTGGCTCTGCTTCTCGGCCTGGGCGTGGAAGTCGCGCAGCGCCGCGAGCGGGCCATTCACGAACTCCGGGTCGACCTCGGTGATCTTGTCGCCCTCGAGCAGGTTGAGCCGGGTCCGCATCATCTTGGAGCTCGGCCCCAGCGTGTTGGTCTTGCCGTCGTAGGTGCCGACGACGGTGACGATCTCGAGAGTGACCAGCTTCTCGGCGGTCTCGAGCAGCTTCTTCACAAGCCCTTCTTTATCCACGAGCAACCTCCTTCACGATCAACGTCGTTCGCGCGATTTATTCCAGGAACGCCCATCCTGACCTGCATCACAGGCCACCATCCGCTTTTGCAGCCTGGGCGTTGTGTCGGCGTCGGGTCGCGGTGGGGTACCGACCGGCGGAATGCGCGAATCGACTGGATCCGCGACCTTGCTGCGTTCGTGAGACAGACCCGGTGATCGACCGACAGACCGCGCGCACGGGCCGCGCGTTGGGAACGCCAACCCATGCGCCTTCGAGCTCGTGTCGTCTCCGTTCTCGCACTCTCGATCGCCTGTACCGGCTCCGAGGCCGATACTGGCGGTTCACCTCAACCTCAGGCCCAGCCGCCGGCCCGCCGGCCCGCCGCGCCGCAGATCGCGCTCGCGCCCGGCAAGGTCACGCCGGTGACGACGATGTTCATCGCGTCGCACGAGCCGCCCACGCGCGAGCTGGCCCCGCCCTGGTCGCTCACGGCGTCCGATGGCAGCGGGCTCCTGCTGACGCGCGTCGACGCCAAGGCGGTCGTCGAGGGGCCGCTCGCGTTCACCGAGCTGCACCTGTACTTCCACAACCCCGAGGCGCGCGTGCGTGAGGGGACGTTCTCGATCACGCTGCCGACGGGCGCGGCGGTGTCGCGGTTCGCGATGGAGAACAACGGCCAGTTCATGGAGGCCGAGGTGGTCGAGAAGCAGCTCGCACGGCGGGCGTATGAAGACTTCTTGCACCGGCGCCAGGATCCGGCGCTGCTCGAGAAGGCCGAGGGCAATCAGTTCTCGGCGCGGGTGTTTCCGATTCCGGCGAAGGCCGACAAGCACCTGGTGCTCAGCTTCTCGCAAGAGGTGGCGCCCGGGCGTTATGTGCTGCCGCTGCGCGGGCTCGCGAAGAGCGAGCGGGTCGATGTCCGCGTGCAGGTGCGCGGCGCGAACGGCGGCATCGCGGAGCAGACGATGAGCGAGCGCAACTGGACGCCCGACCGCGACGTGGTCGTCGATGCGGCGTCTGTCGGCGTGCCGGCGGCGATCGCGGCCGGCGACCTCGCGGCGACGCGCGTGCGCGTGGAGCTGCCGAACGCGGCGGCGGTGCCGGCGAGCGTGACGCTGCTCGTCGACACGAGCGCCTCGCGCGCCCTCGGGTTCGAGGCGCAGGCGCGGACGGTGCATCAGCTGGTCGACGCGCTCGGCCACGCGTACGGCGGTGCGCTGCCGGTGCAGGTGGTCGCGTTCG
>DATIPJ010001078.1:0-15607 GCA_035472155.1 Kofleriaceae bacterium | reverse complement strand
GCCGTCGGCGGCGCAGCGAAACCCGACGACGACATCGCGCACCGCCTTCGGCCGCCGGTCGAACGAGGCGCCGCGCCCCACGCCCGGCATGCTGTCCCACGCCGAGCCCTTGATGACCATCTGATCGCCGTCTGCCGTCGACGTCCACTGAAACACGTTGCCGGCGAGGTCGAGCACGCCGTACACGCTGGCCCCGGCGGCGTAGCTGCCGACCGGCGTCGTGTCGCCCGCGCCCTTGACGGCGCTGTTGAGCTTGTCCGGCTCGAAGGCATTCCCCCAGGGGTAGGCCAGGCCGTCCTCGCCGCGCGCCGCCTTCTCGAGCTCGTCGGCCGTCGGCAGCCGCCGCTTCTCGCCGCGCAGCGCGCCCCGCCACGCGCAGTACCGCTCGGCGTCGCTCCACGTCACCAGCACCACCGGGTGATCCTCGCGGCCATCCGGCGGCCTGCCTCCGCTCCACGCGAACCGCACGACCTCGCTCGCGTAGTCGTGCGGCAGACCCTGCGCCTTCCAGCCGGCCTCGTCGATGCCGGGGGCCGCGACGCGCTCGGCGCTCACCATCTCGGCGAACTGCGACTGGGTGACCGGCATCAGGTCGATGCGAAACGCGGGCAGCTGGGCGCTGTGGCGATCGGCTTCGTGCTCGAACCGCTTCTGCGCCCGCGCGGTGTCCTCGCTGGCCACCTCCTGGAGCTCGTCGTACGCCGTGGCGCGCTCCTCGGGCGTCGAGCCGTTGACGTAGCGCCCCTCGGGGATCGCGATCATGCGGTCGTCGGCCGCGAGCGATAGCGGCGCGTGCCCCGCCGACGGGCTCGTCGCGTGACCCGCCGCGCTGGGCCCCGCCCCGCACCCGGTCATCGCGCGCACGAGAACCAGAACGAGCACGAGCACGACGGCCCTCACGGCGCGCCTCCACCCGCGCTGCCCGGGGGCGCATCGGTCTGCTGCTCGATCACCCTGCGCATGATATGTGCGAGCTCCGCGAGGTACTCCGGGTTGCTTCGCAGCGCAGCGACATCGAGCGGCAGCTGGGTGAGCGCCGGCGTGAACCGGGGGATCGCACCCACGCGATCCTCGAGGATGCGCGCGGTCGGCGGCGCCTCCTTTGTATCGACATAGATCACCGACGAGAACACCACGCGATCCTCCTCTCCGCGCAGCACCGAGGTCGCGAACACGAAGCGACCGTCGTGCGACCATACAGGTCCGCTCTCGTGGGTCAACGGCAGATCCACCAGAGGCGCGATCGCCTCGGTGCGACGCACCATCTGCCACAGCTCCGAGTCCGGGCTGCCGCCATGGAGCTGCGGCCGCGCGAACACCAGCCGCGCGCCGTCGGGCGACAGCGCCGGCGACGAGTCGGCTGGCCCGCTGGTCAGCCGGCGGATCGTCCCGTCGGGATCGCGCTGCTCCAGGTGGGTCTCGATGTCGTGGCGCTGCTCGTTCGGCGTGACCGAGGCGTAGATGATCGTCCCGTCGGCGGCGACCGTGGGTGTGACCTCGTGACCGGGCGCGCTGGTGAGCTGGACCAGCGGCCCCGGCTGGCCATGGTCGATCGCGAGCCGCCACAGATCGAAGTTGCCGGCCGCGCGCGTCGACGCGAAGACGATGGCGCTGCCGTCGGGGGTCCACGCCGGGTGGCTGTCGATCCACTCCGCACTCCCTCCGGGAGTGCTGCGCGCCCCGGCGGACCCGTGGCTTGCGATCGCCTTGCCCTCGGTCAGCCGGTGCGGCGGCATCGCGACGCCGGCCGCGGCGATCCACAGGCTGGTCTCGTCGAACGCGCGATCGCGGGTCGACGCGAAGACGATCCAGTGGCCGTCGGGCGACACCGCGGGATGCGTATCGCGCACGTGCGCAGCCGCCGGCTGCACGAGCTCGAACTGGCGATCGCCATGCTCGTCGATCGAGACCAGCCGCGCGCCCTCGGGCCCGCGCTCCGCGGCGACGATCGCGATCCGATCCGACGGCGCGGGCGCGGCGGCCGGCCGCATGCCGCAGGCGCCGAGCGCGAGGCCGATCGACCCGCACGCGGAGGCGCTCTCGAGGATCCAGCGCGGCTGCACCGCGCCGAGTCTACTGCTTGGGCGTCGCGGGCGCAGGCGCCGGCGTGTCGGGCTTCGGCGCCTCGGCGGGCGGCGCGGCCTCGGCCTTCGGGGGTGCGGCCGGGCGCTTCTTCGTCAGGTTGGACATGTTCATGTCCTTGGTCATGTCCTTCCGATCGGGCGCCACGCCGAAGTACACGCCGGTCGCAAAGATCGTCAGCCCGACTGCGCCGAGCAGGCTCAGCACCCAGGCCTGCGAGCTCGACATCGTGCCGCGATGCTCGAACGCGGCGAACGAGTGCTCCTGATCCGAGGGCCACGACGTCACCAGCGGGCGCTTCGAGAACACGGCGCCCACCGCCATCAAGATGCCCATGCCGAACAGGGTCAGCGCCGAGACCACCAGGATGATGAGGACGAGGATCGCAGCGACAAAGTCGAGGTCGGTCGGGGCAGTGCTCATCGGGATCCTCGCGGGGTTGCCATCATTGTGTAGGCTTTGGCGTCCGGTTTGGCGGTCTCGTGCGTTGAATCGGGGACGTTCCCGAGCAGGGCTCGCGACCCGGACGCTATGACACCAGACATCTCGAGACGTTCCGCATTTGTGCATGCCCTGGTGGGGTGGGCGATCTGTTCAATCTTCCTGGGCGGTTGCGCCACCCGGAGCGAGGCCGATCCGGCCATCGCCCCCGCGGCGGCGCCCGAAAAATCCCCGGTCGCACCACCGCCGGCCGCCTCGCCCGAGGCCGCGCTCGGCGTGGCCGACAAGGGCATCTGGCCCGACATCGACGACAAGGTCCAGCTCGCGTTGCCCGCCGGGCTCGCCGCCGACCGCGTCGCGCTGCGGGTCGACGACAAGCACCGGCTGCTCGTGCTCTCGATCGACGGCGTCGCGCGCAAGGTCTATCCACTCTTGGGCTCGCTCCTGGGCTCGCCAGAAGAGCCCGCGCGGCTCACGGCCGGCGACCGCGTGCTCGCGCTGCGCCCCGGCGATCGCGAGGAGCTCGCGCCGCTGGTCGCTGCCGCGCGCATCTCGAGCGGCCCGCCGGCGCACGACCGCGACGGCGACGGCATCCCCGATGCGCTCGACCTGCTGATTGGTGCCAAGAAGACCGTCGTCAACGCCGATGCGTACACCCACGACGCCGAGGGCTACATCGCGATCGCGTACCCGATGGGCGACGTGCCGCGCACGATGGGCGTGTGCACCGATGTCATCATCCGCGCCGCGCGCAACGCGGGCATCGACATTCAGAGAGAGCTGCACGACGACATCCGGCGCGCGCGCGCCGCGTACCCGATGGTCAAGGGCATGGGCGATCCGAGCATCGATCAGCGCCGCGTCGCGACCTTGTTGCCGTACTTCAAGCGTCGATGGGAGTCGCACACCGCCCGGCTCGACGATCCGGCCGATCCGCTGCGCCCCGGCGATATCATCCTCATGGACACCTTCCCCAACCGCTCGGGCCCCGATCACATCGGCATCGTGTCCGATCGCCTCGACGCCGAGGGCCTGCCACTCGTGATCAACAACTGGACGGTCGGCACGGTGACCGCGGAGATGGACCTGCTCACGTTCGTGCCGGTGATGTATCGGTTCCGTCTCCCGCAGTAGGGGTGCTAACGTCGGAGGGAGATGAGGTCGGCCACGTGTGTGATCGGGGGCGCGCTGCTCGTGCTCGCCGCGCGACCCTCCGTTGCGCCGGCAGATGACAGCGGCCCCGCGACCTACCGCGCGGTCATCGACCGGGTCGACCTCGAGCCGGCGTCGATCGGCGACCTCCGGCTGCGGGTCGAGCTGTCGGCGCTCGCGCTGCAGGGCCAGCAACTCGACCTCACCGACCCCAAGTCGATCCGGCTCACGATCGGCGGCGGCAAGCTCGAGGCGCCGTTCGCGCTCGGGACGTACGGCGCGACCAACGCCGACACGGCGCTCGTGATCGTGCTCGAGGCGAACCTGGCGTACGCCGAGACGCTGCCGAACATCCTGTCGACGCTCGACGACATCGTGCTGTCGGCGCTCGGCGACCGCACGCAGCTCGCGATCCTCACCTACGGCGAGGCCACCGGCACCGGCAAGCTGGGCACGCTCAAGTCAGGGCGCTCGCGGCTCTCGCAGGCCTCGCAAGATGGCAGCGCCGGCGAGCCTGCGCTGCTCGACACGCTCGACCGCGCGCTGCTGCTGCTCAAGCGCGCCAAGACGACGCCGGAGGGGCGTCCGCTGCGCAAGCTCGTGGTCGCGATCGGCGACGGCCGCGATCGCTCGGGCGACCGCGAGCGCGTGACGGCGCTCGGCGTGCGCGCCGACAAGCAAGGCGTGCGCATCCATACGCTGGGCTATGCGCCGAGCAACGTGCGGCGGCCGCTGCTCACGCTCGGTGAGCTGTCGAGGCGGTCGCAGGGCACGTTCCGCTGGGTGCGCGCGGGCGGCACCGAGTCGTGGTCGGGCGCCTTCCAGCAGCTGCGCGACGAGATCACCAAGCAGTACGTGCTCACCTACTTCTTGCCGCCCGACGCCGAGGTCGCCGGCAAGAAGCTCAAGATCGTGACGGTCGGCCGCACGGAGGCCACGTCGAACGAGCTGCGCATCCCCGAGCCGGCGTGCGGGCGCGATCCGTGCGCGGGCTACTGCGTCGACGCGGTCTGCGTGATACGGCAGGGCGGCGGCTCGCGCGGCCCCCTGGGCTGGCTGCTCCTCATCGGCGGCGTCCTCGTCGGAGTCGTCGTGCTGCTCGGCCTGATCGGCTTCGTGCTGCAGAAGCGGCAGGGCGCCGCGCCGCCGATGCCGGGCCCGTTCCCGCAGGGCCCGCCGGTCCCCGGGCAGCTTCCGATCCCACCGCCCAAGGGCCGCAAGGAGAAGAAGGTCAAGCCGCCCAAGAACCAGCCGCTGCAGCCCCCCGCGCCGGCGCCGATCACCGGACCGTCGCTGCTCGTGATGACCGGGCCGCGCACCGGCGAGCGCATCCCGCTCCTGAACGGCTTCACGATCGGCAAGGCACCGAATTCGAACCTCGTCCTCGACGACGGCTACACCTCGAGCCAGCACGCGCAGGTCGGCATCGACCACATGGGCAACTGCCGGCTCTACGATCGCAACTCCACCAACGGCACGTTCGCCAACGGCGTTCGCGTGAGCGAGGTCGTCCTCGATCACGGGATGAGCGTCCGGATCGGCTCGACGGAGCTGCGGTTTTTGGCACAATAGGGAGCTCGATAGATGGTACGACCCCGGGGAAACCTGATCATCGGCGGACAGATCTTCAACGTCGATGCGCCCGTGGTGAACTGGCACGAGAACGGGTGGGACGCGACCAGCGAGCGCTGCATCCCCACGAAGACCGAGCCCGCACCCGCCTGCCTGCCCGCCGCGGGTGGCAAGCACTTCCCGTACGGCAAGATGCCGGTGCCGTACACGCAGCGCTACTCGACGCGACCGCACCTGCGCTCGCTCGCCAAGTCCAACGGCGGCCTCACGGCGACCTACGAGCAGGTGAAGGCCGCGGTCAAGCAGTTCGTGATCCACCACGATGGCTGCAGCTCCGCCGACATGTGCTTCACCGTGCTGCAGAACGAGCGCGGCCTGTCGTGCCACTTCCTGCTCGACAACGACGGCACCATCTACCAGACGATCGATCTGGGCCTCATGGCCTATCACGCGTCGGACTGGAACCTGTACTCGATCGGCGTCGAGCTGTGTAACCGCGGCGACGCGTTCAAGGAGCCGAGCTACTACGCCAGCGGCCGCGCGGGCCCGCAGCGCGGCACGCGAAACTGCAAGATCAACGGCAACACGATCAAGGCATTCGACTACACCGAAGCGCAGAAGGACGCGCTGTCGCGGCTGTGTCGCGAGCTCTTGCGCCTGCTCCCCAACGTGCCGGCCGAGTATCCGCAGTCGAGCCCGGGCGAGCAGAGCTGGGTCACGATGCCCGATGCCGCGATCAAGCGCGAGAGCTACGCGGGCTACGTCGGCCACTACCACCTGACCGCGCAGAAATGGGATCCGGGGCCGTTCGACTTCAAGGAGTTCTGCACCAAGCTGCGTGGCGCGTTCTGCTTCCCGGTGTTCCCGAAGCAAGCGCCGGCCAAGGGCGAGGACAAGCCGATCGTCCCCGACGACAGCGGCGATCTCAAGAAGGCCTCGAGCGACCTCTACAAGCTCAACGAGATGCAGGCCGACGGCGGGTTCTTCCCGGTCGGCCCGTGGGGCGAGAGCTCGCTCTGGCACGGCGGCATCCACATGGTGGGCAAGCCCGACGGCGGCGTGTTCGCGCCGTACCCCGGCCGCCTGGTCGCGGCGCGCATGGGGCGCGACGCGGCGATCGGCTCGGTCAACTTCGTGCTGCTGCGCCACGAGATGGTGCTCGGCGCGCGCAAGGTCCAGTTCTACTCGCTGTACATGCACCTGGCCGACGAGACGAAGCGCGACAAGCCGGTCGACTGGATGACCAAGGACGGCTGGAAGGCGCAGGGCAAGGCCGGCAAGGTCGCGCTGCTCGACGAGCCGATCGAGGCCGGTGCGATGATCGGCCATGTCGGCCGGGTCGGGCCCGACGAGCTGTCGAAGAACCAGGTCCACGTCGAGTTCTTCTCCGAGCAGTTCATCGATGAATCGCCCTGGCAGCTGATCGACGGCACGTCGGGCGGACGGTTCTGCGAGTCGCCCGAGATCAAGGCCGTGATCGACCAGAACAAGGACGGCATCCTCCAGCGCCAGGAGCTGAGCGACTTCTTCGCGAACGGCTCGGGCGATCAGCTGCACCACATGGTGACCCTGCACGTCTCGGAGTGGACGTTCGAGCCCAGCTGGAACGACGCGCTGCGCATCCCGAAGGACTTCAAGAACAAGAAGCCGGCCGAGATCGATGCGCTGGTCGCGGACCAGATCACCCCGGGCCTGTGGTGGGATGAGAAGGTGGCGACCCACTGCCGGCTGCCCAAGGACGGCGTGGTGCACCACTATCACCCCGTGGCGTTCATCGCGTGGTTCAAGAACCAGCTGATCAATGCCGCGGCGGACGCGGCCAAGAACCCCAACACCAAGGTCAACGAGAAGGACGTCCGCGAGGTGCCGTCGTCGGTCACCGACGACTACCACGACTTCGCGGGCACCTCGATGCGTTCGAGCGCCGACATCGCAGAGGACCCGTGCAACAAGAGCCTCACCCTCGAGCAGATGGTGCAAGGCTTCGACGCCCCGGAGTGCAAATGAGCGAACCGTTGACCAGGCCGGATCGGAAGTCACCGTGGCGAAAGCTCACGCGACGGGACTTCGTCGCCATGATCGGAGCTGCGGCCGCGGCTGCGCTCGCGGTACCGGCCCGAGCGAGCCTGGTGGACGCACTGGCGTCCGACGAGCTTGCCCAGGCGCGCGCCCGCCGCCGCCGGCGCGCCGGGCGAAAGACGGTCTGGATCGGCCACTGCTGAGCGCATCGCGCTTGGTACAGTGCGCGGCGGGAGCGCCGCATGAGTGAGCACGACGACGACGACCACGACGACGATCACGCCCATGGGGATCATCACGGGCACGGGCACGGGCATGGCCACAGCCATGGCATCGACGACCCCGAGCATCCGCACAACGCGCCGCTGACCGATGTGCAGCTGCGCGTGCGGGCGCTCGAGTCGCTGCTCACCGACAAGGGCCTGGTCGATCCGGCCGCACTCGACGAGCTGATCGATACCTACGAGACCAAGATCGGACCGCGCAACGGTGCCCGCGTGGTCGCCCGGGCGTGGACCGATCCGGCGTTCAAGCAACGCCTCCTGAGTGACGCGACCGCCACGCTCGCCGACCTCGGCTTCCTCGGGCGTCAGGGCGAGGACATGGTCGTCCTCGAGAACACCGAGAGCGTGCACCACATGGTGGTTTGCACGCTGTGCTCCTGTTATCCGTGGCCGGTGCTGGGGCTGCCGCCGGTCTGGTACAAGTCGGCGCCCTACCGCTCGCGGGCGGTGATCGATCCGCGCGGTGTGCTGCGCGATTTCGGCGTGCAGCTGCCCGACGGCGTCGAGGTCCGCGTGTGGGACTCGACCGCGGAGCTGCGCTACCTCGTGCTGCCGCGGCGCCCCGAGGGTACCGAGGGCATGACCGAGGACGAGCTGGCTGGGCTCGTCACGCGCGACGCGATGATCGGCACCGCGGTGGTGCGCTCGCCGGAGGGTGCGCCATGAACGGCGCGCACGATCTGGGCGGCATGCACGGCTTCGGGCCCGTCGAGCCCGAGCCCGACGAGCCGGTGTTTCACGCGGCGTGGGAGCGGCGCGCCTTCGCGCTGACGCTTGCCCTCGGCGCGTGGCGGCGCTGGAACCTCGACATGAGCCGGTCGATCCGCGAGCAGATGCCGCCCGCGGAGTACCTGGCGACGACGTACTACGAGCACTGGCTGTTCGGCATCGAGCGCCTGCTCGTCGACAAGGGCCTGGTCGCCCGCGACGAGATGGAGCGCGCGCTGCGCGGCGAGCCGACGCCCGGCGACGCGAATGCAGCGCCCGCGGTCAAGGAAGGCGCGCTCCGCAAGGGCGATGTCGCGCGCGTGGTGCGCAACGCGCGCGGCGCGCGGCTCGACGACGCGGTGCCGCCGGCATTCGAGGTCGGCCAGTGGGTGCGCGCGCGCAACATCCATCCGACCGGGCATACGCGGCTGCCGCGCTACTGCCGCGGGCGGCGCGGCGTCGTCGCGATCGACCATGGCGTGTTCATCTTTCCCGACACGCACGCCGCCGGACAGGGCAACAAACCGCAGCACGTCTACAGCGTGCGATTCACCGCGCAGGAGCTGTGGGGAGCCGATGCGCCGGCGCGCGACAGCGTGCACGTCGACCTGTGGGACGACTACCTCGAGGCGGCGCCATGACCCGTGCGATGCCATCCGCCAGCGAGCTGCCCGATCTGCCGCGCGACGAGCAAGGCGGCCCGGTGTTCCGCGAGCCGTGGCAGGCGCAAGCATTCGCGATGGCGCTCCGGCTCCACGAAGCAGGGCACTTCACGTGGACCGAGTGGGCCGCCGCGCTCGCCGCGCAGATCCAGCGGGCGCAGGCCGCAGGCGATCCGGATCTCGGGGATACGTATTACCTGCACTGGCTCGCGGCGCTCGAGCACCTCGTCGCGCAGAAGGGCCTCGTCAGCGTCGACGAGCTTGTGCGGCGCAAGGACGCGTGGGCCGAGGCCGCGCGCGAGACGCCGCACGGCATGCCGATCGAGCTGCGCCGCTAGCATTGCGGCCGAGCGCACCTCCGGCGTAGGCTCGGCACGTCGACAAGCTGCTCCGGAGGTCAAGGTCATGAGCGACGAGCATCGTGGACCCGCTCCTGTTTTCCGGCTGTCCCGCCGAAACTTCGTGCTCGCGAGCGCCGCGGCGCCCGTCGCGGCATCGGTGGCGGCCGCAGTGGCGCCTGCGCTGCTCGAGGGCAGCGCCGAGGCCGCGCCGCCGCCCACCAAGGGCAAGCTGCCCGAGGTCGTCGGCACCGAGCACTGGACGACGAAGACCGCCGGCAGCGACAAGGTCAAGCTGTTCCTGTGGCGCAAGCGGCTGCGCAACGCGTCCGCCGGCGCCGGCCGACAGGGCACCGTGCTGTTCGTGCACGGCTCGTCGATCTCGGGCACGCCGACCTTCGACCTGCAGATTCCCGGACGGCCCGAGTGCTCGGCGATGGATACGTTCGCGCGGCGCGGCTACGACGTCTGGTGCCTCGACTGCGAGGGCTACGGACGCTCCGACAAGTCGCGGCCGATCAACGCCGACCTCTCGAACGGCGCCGACGACCTGACCGCGGCCGCGACCTACATCATGAAGGAGACCGGCGACAAGCCGCTGGTGTACGGCGAGTCGTCGGGCGGCTTGCGCGCGGCGCTGTTCGCCCAGCGCCACCCCGAGCAGGTCAAGCGCCTCGCGCTCGACGCGTTCGTGTGGACCGGCGAGGGCAGCCAGACCCTGACCGAGCGGCGCAAGAAGCTCGACCAGTACCGCGCGAACCCCCGGCGGCCGATCGACCGCGACTTCGTGCGCAGCATCTTCACGCGCGACCACGCTGGCACCTCGGACCAGACCATCGTCGAGGCGTTCGCGGATGCCGTCCTCGCCGTCGACACCAGCGCGCCGACCGGGACGTACGTCGACATGTGCAGCAAGCTGCCGGTGGTCGACCCCGAGAAGCTCATCGTGCCGACGCTCATCCTGCGCGGGCAGTTCGATGGCATCGCCGCGTTCGAGGACCTCGCGCGGTTCTTCGCCAAGCTCGCCACGCCCGACAAGCAGCTCATCGTGATGCCGGGGATCGCCCACTCGAGCATGCGCTCCAAGAACTTCGCGATCGTCTATCACCTGCTCGACGCGTACTTCAGCCAGCCGGCGCCGGTGTACGTAGGCTAAGTCGCGGGCGCAATTGAGGTATGTTGCGGGCATGACGGCTCTTCGCTCGCTCCTTGCCGCCACCTTCGGCCTCGCGGTTGCGACCGCGCCGGTCGCGATCGTCGACGCGCAAACCAAGCCCGCCAAGAAGGCCACGCCCAAGGCGCCCAAGAAGGCGGGGCCGCTGGCCCCTGCCAAGGACGGCGGCGCGCCCGCGACCAGCGACAGCTCGACCGGCGCCAAGGCCAGCGCGGGCGCTGCCGGCAAGGCCACCGCCGCACCGGCGCCATCGACCGCACCCGCGAGCACCGCGGCCCCCGCCGGCGCCGAGGGCAAGACCGTGCAGATGACCGAGGACCCGCCACCGTCGGACATGACCGGCACAGCCGAGAATCCCGACGCGCCCAAGACGGTGATCACGGCGGACCCCGAGACGCCCGCGGTGACGACGGTCGCGCCACCGCCGCCGCGCGCGGGCTATCCGATCGAAGAAGCGCTGCGCCCGATCACGCTGCCGCGCAACATGTCCGAGGTCTCGCTCGCGCCGCACGGCCAGGTCTCGCCCGCCGCCGCGTCGACGGCGCTGCGCGCTCGCTATGGCATCACCCCCAAGATCCAGCTCGGCCTGACCTATGTGATCGGCGGCATCTTCGACGACCCGTCCACGCTCCAGTCCAAGCAGGCCTTTCACCCGGGCAAGGCGCTCGGGCTCGACGTCACGTACCTGCTCCAGGACTGGGTGGGCGTGCGCGTCGGCGTGCCGGTCTACATCAGCCCGCTCGCCGTCTCGCTCACCCTCGGCGCGCCGATCAAGTTCACGTTCGGGGACAAGCTGGCCCTCGGTGGCCTCGACGACCTGCTCAACATTCGCCTCGAACGCTTCGCGCCGACCTTCTATCAGGAGCTCCAGAACGCGACCAACGCCACCGACACGATGACCAACACCATCAAGTCCGCGGGCGAGCTGCGCGTGTCGCTGTTCGGCGTCTACCAGTACCGACCCAACGTCGCGATCATCGCGCGTACGGGCATCCAGATGGAGAACTTCGCCAGCGGCAAGACCGATGGCTGCCCGGGCGAGTGCCTCAGCACGTTCATCCACGCCGGCTTCAATTACAGCCCGCGCCGCTACCTCGACCTCGGCCTGCAGGTCGGCTTCGACGACCTCGCCCACGGCGGATCGTTCGCTCCCGCTGGCTTCCTCGCCTTCCGTATCTGACGGCTTCGCGAGTATGCTCCGCCGCATGCGAATCAAGAGCGCGTTTCTCCTCTGCTGTCTCTTCGCCGGCGCGTGCGGAGGCGCCGCGTCGCCGCCACCGGCCGCCCCCACGCCACCCGCGGCCACCACCACTGCCGCGCCCAGCCCCATGGTCGCGCCGGGCGAAGCCAAGATCGGCGATCGCACCACGTGCATCGTCTCCGGGCACGAGTTCGTCGTCACCGCGGACTCGCCGCACGCCGACTACGAGGGCAAGACGTACTACTTCTGCTGCCCGGACTGCCCGAAGGCGTTCGAGGCGAACCCCGGGAAGTACGTCACCAAGAGCTGAGGCAGCAGGCTAGCTCTACGGCGACTCGCTCGCCGCATCCGCGTCTGCGTCGGCCCGTGGTGCGGCATCGGGGCCGGCATCGCGCGGGGCAAGCACAGGCTCCTCGAGGGGCTTGCCGTCGGGCGTCACGACGGTGAACTTGCGGACACCGACGAGCTGGCCGCCGACGGTCATCGTCGTGCAGGCCCACTTGCCGATCGGGTCGGCCGGCATCTCGCTCATCGGGAAGAAGCTGCGAAACACCTCGCCATCGCCGTCGTTGCAGCGCATGTGCTCGGGGGTGACGCGGGCGATCTCGCGGCCGCGGCGGCTCCAGATGTGGACGACGTCTTCCTTGAGGCCGCCCGGCTCGCGCAGCATCGAGCCGCAGCGCAGGCCATCCATCTGATCGGTGCGGATCTCGTGCTTGGAGCCCGGGAGGCACTCGTAGCTGCCGATCGTGCCGTGGCCGACGGCGATCTCGACCATCGCGAGCGGCGCGGGCGGCACGAACTGGCGGGCGAACCACACGGCGCCGAGCAGCACCCCGGTCGCGACCACGACGAGCAGCACGCCGTACGGCGACAGCACCTGGCGCGCCGAGAACGAGAGCAGCGCGACCGACGCCGGGGTCGCCGCGGCGGCGATCACCAGGCCCGTGCGGTGGTCGAGGCCGGCGACCAGCGGCAGCATCACGTTGAGCACGCCGAACATCGCCAGGCCGTACATCGCCGACGCGAGCCAGCGGCGCTCCATGACGAAGTTGTCGAACACGATGTCCATCGTCGAGACCACGGCGCAGATGAACAGGATCGGCGCCAGCCACCAGTTCCACGACGCGAGCGACCACGTCGCGCTCGAGGCATAGAGCGGGGTCAGGAAGAAGAACATCTGCTGATAGAACTGCTTGATGACGTAGTTGGTCGCGACCCGCACGCCGCGCCGCGCGATGGTCTCCTGCTCGCGCCGGTTGTCGGGCCCGACGATGAAGCGCAGCGCGACGAACATGATCAGCCACGACGCGAACAGCGCGATCATGATCTTGTCGGCGTGGGCGAGGCCGGCGCGCGCGAACAGCATCACGCCCGCGCCAAACGACAGCGCGAAGAACGAGTGGAACCACCACAGCCGGCGCAACAGGCGGCGGAGTCGCGACGGCGGTGGCGGCGCAGGCGGCGTGCTCGCGTCGGGACTGGCTTCGGATGGGGCGACCATCAGTTGCGAAAACGACCGTCAGGTCGCGGTGGTGATCAGCTCCTTGAAGCGCTCGAGCGCGAAGTCGATGCGCGCGAGCGGCGGACCGAACGAAAACCGCAGGTGCCGGCGGAAGCGCGACGCGCGCCCTCCGCGCCGCTTGCCGGGGTCGACGTCGAAGAACTCGCCCGGCACCGTGATGACGTGGCGGTCGAGCGCGGCGCGGAAGAACGACATGCCGTCGCGGATCGAGGGCGGCAGGTGCTCGACCGAGGCCCACACGTAGAACGTGCCCTCGGGCGGCAGATCGACGGTGAGCCCGAGGTCGCGCAGGCCGTTGAGCAGCCGCGCCCGCTTCTTGCCGAACGTCTGGTGGATCGCCTTGGTCTCGGCCATCGCCGCGGTCGGCGCGAGCAGCTCGATCGCCTTGCGCTGCAGCGGGCGCGCGCCGCCGCCGTCGAGGAACGAGCCGGCCGAGACCACGCCTTCGATGACGCGCTTGGGCCCCACGGCCCAGGTCACGCGCCAGCCCGGGTAGCGCCAGTTCTTGGTCAGGCCGTCGAGGATGACGATGGGATCGCGGTCGACGTCCTCGACGTAGCGCGCCGCGGTCTCGATGCCGCCCTGGGCGACCAGGTCGGGGCGCCACACGTAGTGCGAGTAAAACTCGTCGAAGATCAGCGCGCAGTCGAGCTCGCGCGCGACCGAGACCCAGCCGGCGAGCTCGCTGCCGCCGACGACCTTGCCGGTCGGGTTCGACGGGTTCGAGAGCAGGATCGCGGACAGGCCGCGCCCCATCACCTCGCGGCGCAGGTCGGCGGCCGAGAACGCATACCCGCGCTCGCTCTCGAGCAGGATCGGGATCGGCGAGAACAGGCGGAAGACGTCGAGCAGCTCCTCGTAGGCCGTGTAGTCGGGCAGGAAGTGCCCGAGGTTGATATGGCCCAGCGACGCGGCGACGCGGGTCAGCGCCGAGCGGCCGCCGCCGGAGACCGCCACGTTCTCGGCGGTGTACTTGCTGGGCATGCCGCGGCGGAACAGCTCGTTGTAGAAGCCGGCGATCGCCTCGCGCAGCTCCCACAGGCCGGCGACCGGGGCGTACTCGTGGTCGCCGTCGCGCACCGGTAGCTCGGAGATCCGCGGCGGCGCGCCCGGTAGGCCCTCGCTCTCGGGCATGCCCTGGCCCAGGTTGGCCCAGTCGTCGGAGGTCGACGAGTATCCGCGACGCTGCGCCTCCGTGGTCACATAGATGACGCCGGTGCGCGGCACCTCGCGAAACGCGGCGAAGCTCGGGCCGGGCACAGCCTCGGGCTCGCCGGCGGACTTGATGCGGGGAAGCGTCGTCACGGACGGGAGGGTAACACGCGGACAAACGCCTGCCCTGCGCTCGGAGTTTTCAGCCGGAGGACGGCTCGCATTCGCTCGCGCGGCGCCAGGCTCGCCGCTCGACGTGTGCTAGCGTGAGACGTGTCCGTCTGGCAGGGTCTGCAAGGCCAGGAGCGCGCCGTCGCGCAGCTGCGTCGATCGATCGAGCTCGATCGGGTGCCGCACGCATATCTGTTCTCGGGCCCCCCCGGCGCCCCGCTCCTTGACGCGGCGATCGCGCTGGCGATGGCGCTGTCGTGCCAGCGCACGCCCGGGGAGGGCTGCGACGCCGACGGCGACCCCGAGGGGATGTGCGATGCGTGCGCCAAGATCGCCGCGGGCATCCACCCCGACGTGGTGACGTTGGTGCGCGAGGGCGCGGCGCAGATCGTGCCGATCGAGAGCGTGCGCAACCAGGTCATCGCGCGCGTCGGCTTTCCGCCCCACGAGGGCAAGGTGCGGGTGTTCATCGTCGAGGAGGCGACCGCGCTGGCGCCGCCGGCCGCCAACGCGCTGCTCAAGACGCTCGAGGAGCCGCCGAGCCGCACGCTGTTCGTGCTCGGCTCGACCGCGCCCGATCAGCTGTTGCCCACGATCCGCAGCCGCTGCCAGCGCGTGCGGTTCGCCGCGGGGCAGGCGCTGTCCGCCGACGCCGACCCGGCGCGCGCCGAGCGCGTCACGGCGCTGGGCGCCGCGCTCGCCGCCGATGCCCACGATCCGTCGCTGCCGGGGCGGATCGCCGAGGCCAAGGGCGACACCGCGCCGGTCCTGGTCGCCGCTGCCCGCGCGCTGCACGTCCGGGCCTATGCAGCGGCCACCGGCGGTGACCTCGACGTCGCACAGCGCGCCAGCACGCGGGCGCAGGCGATCCTGTCGTGGCACACCGCAGTCGCGATCCACAATGCCAACCCGCAGCTCGCGATCGAGGCGCTGATCGGCCAGCTGCGCGAGCTGCCCGAGGTTGGAGCGTGACGTCAGGCGGCGATGCTTCGGATGCGCCGTCGGGCGCCCGCGACGACGGCCCAGCTTCGGGCGATGCGGACACCGGCGATGCGGGCGATGACGCCGGTGACGAGCCGGGAGACGCGCGCGAAGGCAGCCCCGGCGCCACCGGCGAGCAGGCGAC
>DATIPJ010001077.1:0-17625 GCA_035472155.1 Kofleriaceae bacterium | reverse complement strand
CCTGAACGTTGACCCAGCGGTTCGGCCCCTTGAGCCGGGCGAGCCAGATGCCCTGGTCGCCGCGTTCGTAGAAGAGCGACCAGATACGGAGATCGCTGGGATCTGCGCCGAGCGCCGTCTCACGCAGCGCCCAGCGCGGTGCCGTTCGACTCCGGCTTGAGGTTGCACCGCCGCCATCTTCTCCTGCGGTCCTACGGGTTCGCGGCGAGCCAGGCCTCGAACCGGCGGCCGATCTCGTACGCCTGGTTCTCGTGCGGGCTCGACCGCATGACCTCGAGCGGCTCGCCGCGGACGAAGCGCCAGGCGATGGTGGCGGCCGACAGGCCGAAGTAGCTGACCAGGAAGTCGGTGGGCCCGAGGATGGCGTACTGGCCGACGTGGACCAGCTCGTGCGCGAACGTGCCGATCGACAGGCTGTCGCGGAAGAACACGTCGCGGTCGAGCGTCATCGCCGAGGCGCCGGTCTGGATGTCGAGGATCCAGCCGCCCTGCCAGAACCTGGGATCGCGCGCCAGGCCCATGGTGAGCCACACGCCGTCGGCGGTGTTCGCCGCCGCGTAGGCGCGAACCTTGTCGTAGTAGCGCGCGGGCGGCGTGAACGCCGTCGCCACCACCTTGTTGGTGTCGACCGCGCGGTGAAAGACGTTGGCGATCGGATCGACCGCATCGGTGATGGAGTCGACGATGTCGTCGAACAGGCCCGCCGCCTGGGCGACCGGGCCGAGCCGGCCCACCGGGCCGCGGCCGCCATTGTGAAGGATCTGGATGTTCACCGACGGGAACGACGCCGCGGCCTCGTACGCGGTCATCATGCGGCGGAACGTCCACTCGTACTCGGCGCCGGTGCCGGGCGGCCACGGGTCGACGATCCGCACCCTGGTGCCGTCCGGCGTGCCGTCGCCGGCGATGCCAGCGATCACGATCGCGTGCAGGCTGGGGACGGCCTCGCCGATCCACAGCGGGCCGCGGGTCTCGAGCAGCTGGCGCAGCCCCTCGACGGTGTACGACTGCGGCGCCTCGGCGGTGAGGCCCCAGCACGACGCCAGGTCGCCGACGTCGGCCGGGTTGAGCCCGGACTGATACTCGGCCCAGTGCCCGGCGCCGCGCGCGATCTCCGCGGCGTCGACGCGTGACATCTGCTCGCGCCACGACACCAGCATGGCCGCCGACGCGGCCCAGCACGACATGCCGGTCGGCTGCGGGATCAGGCCGACCACGTAGCGGACATCGAAGCTCTCGTCGGCCATCGCGCGGGCGGGCGCGCGGCCGAGGTGCTCGCGGATCGCGTCGGCGATGGCGGCGCCGACCGCCGCGCGGTGGCGCGGATCGCGCAGCCGCTGCTCGCCGGTAGGATTCGAAAGGTAGTCGACCTCGGCGAGGCAGGCCGCGGTGCGGGCGCCCACGCACGACGGCGACAGGACCGCCATCACGCCCTCGCGCGGCTGGGTCGCGGCGCCCAGGCGGCCGTGCATGCGATCGAGCGCGCGCTGGATGCCCGCGGCGAGCACGCGCGACGCCGGTGCGCCGCTCGGGTGCACATACGTCTCGGGGCCCGCGGCGCCGGGCGGGCCGCTGTTGGCATGGATCGAGACGAAGACCTCGGCTCCGTCACGCACCGCGCGCTGCGCGCGCGAGCCCAGGCTGAGATTGACGTCGCTCCCGCGCGTGAGCGAGGCGACCGCCCCGAGCCGCGCGACGACGTGGCGCGCGATGTCGAGCGTGACGTCCTTCTCGAGCGTGCCCGACGCGCCGCGGGCGCCCACAGCAGATGAGTTGCCGGCGCGCGCATTGCCGCCGTGTCCAGCATCGATGATGACCCGGGTCATGATGGTCTCCCCAGCGGCGGTCACGCAGCCTCCATGCCAGCGCCAAGCGCGCGACAACCCACGTCGCCACACGCAGGCGCGATCCGGATCTGCCCATCTGGCCATGCCCGCGCAGGCATGCTGCGTCCGGCTCCGATCGCGCGCCCCACCCGGCCGACGCGTCCGGTTCTCGTCTTACCAGCGCGCGCGCCGGACAAAGATTTTCCGCACAACTTCGTCGACGATGGGCCGCAACCTGCGGCATGTCTAGGCGCGTGTCTGGCTGGAGGTCGATTCCGCAGTTCGGTCCGCTGGCGGTCGCGATGGCGCTCGCAACCGGCATCGCCATCGCGCCCGCGCTCGACAGCGTCGGCATCGCGCCGTGGTTGCACTGGCTCGCGACGGCGCTGATCGCAGCCGTGGCAGTGGGGTTGGCCGCGTCGCTGCGCCGGCGGCGCGCCCATCCGCAGCACGCGACCGATGCCCATCCGCACGACGCGACCGATGCCCATCCGCACGACGCGCCGGATGCCGTTCCGCACCCTGCGGCGCGCACCGTACGCCGTCGAGGCGTCGCGCGGCTTGTGGTGCTCGCGGTGGCGTTCGCCCTCGGTGCTGCGCGGGGCGCCCAGCCCACGATCGAGCTCCCCGCCGGGGCAATACCCGACGATCGACTCGTCGATCGCGTGGTCGGCGTCGTTCACGGGCCGATAATCCACGGTCCGCGCGGCGATGGCGCGCTGCTCGAGCCCGACGAGAGCGGCACCGCGATCTGGCTATTCACCGAGGAGCGCCTCGTTCCCGGCGAGCGCATCGCCGCAACCGGGCTCTTGCGCACGCCGCGCGGGCTGCTCGATCCGGCAGTACCCGATCGCCAGGACGCCACGCGCGCCCGCGGCGCCGAGCTCGAGCTCACCGCGCGATCGATCGATCGCCGCGACAACGCCGGCGGGCTGCGCGATGCCGCGTGGCGATGGGCCGGCGCGACGCAAGCGCGGTGGGCGCGCTCGATCGATCAGGCCGGCGGCGATCCGATCGGGACCGCGGCGCTGCGCGGGATCGCCGTCGGCGATCGCGGGGACGTTCCGCCGGCGCTCGATCAGCGCTGGCGGGCGGTCGGCATCTACCACGTGCTGTCGGTCAGTGGCCTTCACCTCGCCGTCGTCGCGGGCCTGGTCTTCGGCCTTCTTCGCCGGTTGATCGCCGCGTCGCCCTGGGGCGGTCGCACGCGGCCCGCGCGCTGGGCCGCGCCGCCGGCGCTCGTGCTCGCCGTCGCGTACACGATGATCACCGGGGCGCAGCTCGCGACGCTGCGCGCGCTCGTGGTGGTCGCGCTCGCGCTGATCGCGCAGATGATCGACCGTCCGCTGCGCCTGCTGGATGCGCTCGGCGTCGCCGCGCTGGCGATCCTGCTCTGGCGCCCGGCGGACTTGCTCGATCCCTCGTTCCAGCTGTCGTTCGTCGCGGCGCTGACCCTCGCGCTGCGCCCGCTCACCGACGACGGCCGGCGGGGCATTCGCGGCTGGCTCGTGCGCGGGCTCTCCGCGTCGGCGTGGGTCGCCATCACGACCGCGCCGCTGACCGCATATCACTTTCACCAGGTCGCGGCCGGCGGGGTGATCGGCAACCTGCTGCTCACGCCCGTCGTCGAGCTGGTGGCGCTGCCGCTCGGGCTCGCGGGTGTGGTGCTCGGCGTGGCGCCCGCCATCACCGCGGCATCGTGGATCGTCGGCCTCGCCGACCGCGGCGCCGAGGCGCTGGCCCTCATCACGCCGGTCGGCCATATCGCGGTGGCGAGCGCGTCGATCATGCTGCTGCTCGTCGCGCTATCACTGGCGATCGCCGCGCGCACCGTCGAGCGCACGCACCCCTTCGAGCGCTCGCGTGCGGCGCTGGCGTGGCTCGCGCTCTGTCTCGTCTGGGCGGTCGCTCGGATGCCGCCGCCTGCAGGCGCTCTACGCGTGACGTTCCTCGATGTCGGCCAGGGCGACGCGGCGCTGATCGAGCTGCCCGACGGCGCGGTGTGGCTGATCGATGCCGGCGGCCAGCCGAGCGCGCGCGAGCTGAGTCAAGCCGCAGCCTCGGGCCGCGCGATCGATCGCGTGCTGGCCGCCTACGATCACACGCGGATCGACCTCGCGATTCTCTCGCATCCGCACCCCGATCACTACCTCGGCCTCGCCGGCATCGAGGCACCGATCGACGAGCTGTGGAGCGGAACAGAGACGACCTCCACAGATGCTGCCGCATCGGCGGCTGCCGTGGTGGGTCACGCCGCCGGAGAGGCAAGGCTGCGTACACGAGGTTCTGTGTTGCCCGGGTTCGGCGCCGTCGCCGCCGGGCTGATCGCGCGCGGCACGCGGTTGGGCCACCCCGCGCTCGGGGTCGCGCGCAGCCAGGCCGGCGTGGAGCTCGTCGTGTGGGCGCCGCGGATGCAGGCCGCGGCCGATGCACCGGTGGTGTGCGCGGCCGATCCCGTCCGGACGGTGAACGACAACTCCCTGGTGGTCGCGCTGCGCTACCGCGGGCGGACAATTCTGTTCACGGGCGATATCGAAACCGAAGGTGAGGACGACCTCGTCGCTGCCGGGATCGGCCGCGTCGATGTGGTCAAGGTCCCGCACCACGGCAGCCCGACGTCGTCGACGGCGGCGTTGATCGCCGCGACCCGTCCCGCGCTTGCAGTGATCTCGTGCGGCCGCGCCAATGCATTCGGATTCCCCGCGGCGAGCGTGGTCGATCGCTGGCGCGCAGCGGGCGCGAGCGTGGGGCGCACCGACACCGACGGTGCGATCACCGTGACGATCGACGTGCGCGGTGAGATCGCGATCGAACGTTTCGGCTCGTGACAGCTGGGGGCCTTTGCGCTTCAATGCGTCGTGGTCCTTCCGGCGCGCGATCGCGAAGCACTGGAGCAGGCAGTTGGGCGCGGGAGCGAGCTCCTCCGGCAAGGCAAGCTCGACCAGGCCCAGCGCGCGTTTCGCGCGGCGCTCGAGATCGATCCGGACAGCGCGCGCGTCCTCGCGCTGCTCGGCCTGGCGCACTTTCGCGCCAACGAGTTCGCCGACGCGCGCACCGTATACGAGCAACTCGTAGAGCGCGCGCCGACGGACGCGTCGCACCGGCTCAACCTCGGGCTGGTGTACCTCAAGCTCAATGATGCCGATCGCGCGATCTCCGCGCTCGAGGCCAGCCGCGCGCTCGATCCGAGCCAGGGACGCGCGGTCAGCTACCTCGGCCTCGCCTACGCGCGCGGCGGCCGCTACGCCGAGGCGTACCGCGCGTTCCTGATCGCCGGCCAGAATGAGCTCGCGATCGAGATCGAGACCAACCTCACGCAGGCCGAGCGCGATCGCATTCACAACCAGCTCGGCCGCACGCCGCAGGGCCACCTGACCGGCGCCACGCCCTACGCTGGCCCCAGCGGACCTGCCGCACGCATCTCCGCGGCAACGATGGCGCGCACGCCGACTCCCACCGGCATCCCGCGCACGCCGACGCCCACGGCCCACTCGGCGGCTGGTCCCGGCACATCGGCCGCCAGCGGCGAGATGCCCTCGGCGACCGCAGCCGAGCCCGGTGGGAGCGGCCAGAGCGCGACCAGCCCGGACGCGACCGGCCTGGGCGCGACGATTCCGATCGCGACGATTCTGAGCGCGACCGGCCCGGACGCAACCGGCCTGGGCGCAACGATACCGATCGCGACCATACCGATCGCAACCAGCCTGGGCGCAACGATACCGATTGCGACCATACCGAGCGCGATCAGCGCAGGCGCGACCAGCCCAGGCACAGTGACCGATGGCGGTGTGGCGACGAGCCCGGGCGCCGCGACCAGCGCAACGTCGACGATCGCAGAGCGCAGCCCGGCGCCACCCGGCATCCGGCGCACGCCGCCCCCGGGCAGCATCGCGCCCGATTACACGCCGCGTGCATCTGCGCCGAGCATCTCGCCCGATTCCACGCCGCGTGCATCTGCGCCGAGCATCGCGCCCGATTCCACGCCGCGTGCATCTGCGCCGAGCATCGCGCCCGAATCCGACCTGAATGCCACGGTGCCGATCCGGACGTTCGAAAGCATGACGCGGACGCCGACGCCCGTGGGCGTGCCGCGCACCAAGCCGCCCAGCGCACCGCCCGGCAAGCGTCGCTCGCAGGAGCTGGCCGCAGCCGCTGCGCCCGCGGGCGTCGCCGCGCCGGGCGATGCGGCGGGCGTCGCGACCGTGCACGACGTCCACGGCAAGATCCACATCGATGCCGCGACCGCGACCGGCGCCGTGCCGCCGTATACGGTGCAGCTGTCGGCATCGCCGGACGGCGCGCGCGCGAGCGACTCGATGCAGTTCGTGCTGCCGCGCGGTGAGCCCGCGGCGCCGCAGGAGTCGCTCGACGGCTCGTCGATGATCTCGCGCGCGGTCGCGAGCGCCAGCCCGGCGCCGGTCGGGCTGCGCACGCGCACGGGCGGCTACTCGCCCCGACCGCTGGCAGAGCTGGCGACCGATCAGCTGATCCGCCCCGACGAGGGGGAGGATGTGCTCGAGGTCGCCGCCGGCGGCGCGCTGATCATCCGGGTCGCCGACCGCGTGCTGACCCGGCTCGACGGCGTCTCGATCACCGGCGGCGATCTGTCGTTCGAGCTGGCGACCCGGCGCTCGCGCGGCCACGCGACCGAGGAGGCGTTCGACTACGGCGGCGCCCAGCTCCATGCGGTCAGCGGTCGCGGCTACCTGATCGCCGTGCCCGGCGAGCACACGTTCACCGCGGTCAGCCTCGACGACGACATTCTCTATCTGCGCGAGGATCTGGTGTTCGCATTCCAGTCCCAGCTGCGCTGGGAAAACGGCAATGTGCCCGGTCTGCGCGGCCGGCTGCCGGTCGTGCAGTTCCGCGGGAACGGCGCGCTGGCGATGCGGCTCGCGCGCCCGCTGGTGCGCGTGAAGCTCCCGGCGCAGGGCATGCTGTTCATCGACGCCGACCGCCTCGCAGGCTGGATCGGCCGCGTGATCCCGCGCGCCGTCGTGCCGCCGCCCGGCGGCCCCCTGGGCGCGATGTGCGTCGAGTGCACCGGCGAGGGCGTGGTGCTCGTCGAGTCCGCGCCGCGCGACTCCGCCGCCGAGCTGCCCCGCGTCACCGCGAAGTGGCCGCGCGTCACCATCGAGCCGTTCCCGACGGGGCCGTTGCCAACACCGCCGACTGCCCCCGGCGCCTTGGGCGCCGACGCGCTCGCCGGCGCACCCGCCGAGACGACCGCAAGCCCCGACGACACCGTACCCACGCCCGCCGAGCCGTCCGAACCCGACCCCCACGCCGATCGCGATCGCCTCGACGACCTCGGCTTCTGAACGCGGGCTATGGCAGAACGGCGTCCATGATCGTGATGCCGCCGTTCACGACCTGGACGCCGTTGACGGTGGTCTCGCCGGACGTCGCCAGATCGCGGAAGGTGAGCTGGGTCGGCCCGAGCGCGACGCCCGGGATCCAGACCACGCCGCGCGCGCCGGTCGCATCGAGGGTGAACGCAGTCGGCGTCGTGCCATCGAACCGCGGCGCGAACGCGGGCTGCGGCGTCACCGACACCGTGATGCCCGGCTGCGGAACACCGCCGCGCACCACCGTGCCGAGGATGGACCCCGAGCCGGTCGACGGTGTGATGCCATTGGCGGCCATCATCTGCGCGAACAGATCGGCGCGCAGCACCGGGATCGACGTGGCCGACGACATCGAGATCTGCGTCGGCACGATGCCCGCGCCGGTCACGCTGACCTGGCTCGCGGTCGCCGGCGCCACCAGCTGAAAGCTGCCATCGGTGCTCGTCGTCGCCGTCGAGCCCGCGAGCGTCACGAGGAGCCCGTCGGCACCGCTCGCGGCGCACCCGGTGAGGTTGCGCGGATCGGTGATCACGCAGATGCGGCCTGAGACCACGCCGGACTGACCGGCGGCAGGGAGCGTGCCGTCGCCGGTCAACAAGGGGAAGTCGTCACCGGCATCGGCGGCACAGCCGGCTACGACCAGGATCAAAGCCAAGCTCTTCATGACTTCACCGTAGCGCCGGCAATTCCGTCGACGACTGTGCGAGAACGCCCTCCGCGATTCTCGGCGTCAGGGCGTTCGCACTGAGCGCGCCGGCGCGCTGTTTGCGATCGCCGCTACAGCTCGAGGTCGCGAGTGCGCTCGATCGCCGCTACAGCTCGACGGTCACGAACGTGATCGCCTGGTCCACCAGCGGCACGACCGTGCTGACTGTCGCGCCCTGCGGCGGCTTGAGCGTGACCGTCACGGCGCCCGTGCCCCCACTGACGATCGGCAGGTCCGGCAGCCACACGGACCCGCTACTTCCGGTGCCGAGGTTATCGCTGCGCCAGATGAAGATGTCGTCGTCGTCGTACAACGGCAGATCCGCGGTCGCCGGGTTCGAGGTCGCAAGCACGCTGACGGCCGGTATCGTCCCGCCTTGCACCACGCGCAACACCGCCGACGTCAGTTCCTCGGCGGGCCGCACGACGTGGTTGGCTGCCAGCATCTCCATGTAGAGCTGGTCGCTGATCACCGGCAGCGTGTTGTCGCCGCTGACCGGGACGATCGACGTATTGAAGTTGTTCCCGCTCACCCGCCACACGAATGGCCCGAGCGGCGCGTTGATCGTGAAGTCGCCGCGCGCATTGGGCGTCGCCGTGCGCGTCGTGCCGATCGAGACGGTCAGCCCGCTGACATTCGCGGTGCCGCACGCGGTCGGCGTGCGAAGGTCGGTGATCGCGCAGACCCGGCCCGTGATCTGGACGCCCGCGTCCCCATCGGCGTCGGCTCCGCTGTCGCCGAGCCCTGCGTCGACACCATTGCCCCGTCCGCCTCCGCTGCCGCCCGGGCCGAGCGGATAGTCGTCGGCGCTGGCGCGGCACGCCGCCACCAGCCCGAGCGCGAGCAAGGCGAGCTTCATGGTCCGAGCATACGCCGGCCCGGCGCCACGCGCGAAAAATCGCTCATCGGCTCCGACGCAGGCGGCTCAGGAAGCCGCGGCGCTGCGCCGCGAGCGGAGCCCGGCGATCAGCAAAATCGCGACTCCGATCAGGAGTGCGGCATCCGCCACATTGAAGATCGGCCAGCGGTGATCGTTGATCCGCCAGCGCACGAAGTCGGTGACCGCGCCGTCGTGCAGGCGATCGACGAGGTTGCCGAGCGCGCCGCCGGCGACCAGCGCATACGCCCCGCGCTTCCATCGCTCGTCGGGCTCGGTGCGCATCGCGAGCACCGTGATCCCGACGAGCGCGAGCGCCGCGATCAATGCGAGGATCACCTGCATGCCCGCGTGCCCGGTCATCGTCGTGAACGCCGAGAACGCGATGCCCGGGTTATAGGCAAGCTCCCAGTCCCAGTAGCCCTCGATCACCGGCTGCGGCAGCCCGATGCAGCGAACCGCGAGCAGGTCCTCGGGCTGTTTGCACCCGGCCGGATGCAGCGGCAGATGGCGCGCCCACGCCTTGGTCCCCTGATCGGCGAGCAGTGTTGCGATCACGATCACGGCGAACACCAGCGCGCCACGGCGGGTCATGCGGTGGGAGACCGGTCCGCCGTCCTGGCTATTCCCTCGCGCCGGGCTCACTTGCCGCCGAATGACTTGACCAGCCCCGCCGCCTTGGCCTTCTCGTCGCGGCCGGCCTTGAGTCCCTTCTCGCGCCGGCCTTCCTTCTGGATATCGATGAACATCAGGCCCACGCCGACGACGAGCACGACGTCGGCGACGTTGAACACCGGCCACTCGTGGTTCTTGTAGTGCCAGAGGATGAAGTCGGTGACCACGCCGAAGTAGATGCGATCGATGAGGTTGCCGACCGCGCCGCCGGCGACCAGCGCCAGCGCCCAGTGCAGCACGCGCTGATCGGCCCGCGACTTGCGCAGCATCCACAGCATGCCGAACACCGCGACGATGCCCACGATCGACAGCCCGATGCGCGCGAGCTCCTGGCTCGAGAACAGCCCGAACGCCGAGCCCGGGTTCATCGACAGCCGCCAGTCCCAGAACCCGCCGAGCACCGGCACCGCCTCGCCGTGGCACGCCGGCGGCCGGTCGCGCGCCTCGCCGTCGACGTGCACGAACTTCATGTCGTCGGGCACGATGCAGGTCGCCGCGCTGCGATCGCCGCGCGCCACCGGCAGCGCATCGCGCGCCCAGATCTTGGTCGCCTGATCGGCCACCAGCGAAAGCACCGCGACGATCAGGAAGACCACCCACTTCTTGCGATCGGTCGAGCGCGCGGAATCCGTCATGTTTCTAGCCGTGTATCGCGCGCAGGGCCTCCGCGCAACGCTCACATACGTCGTTCGGGTCGGCGGCCAGGGAATCGAAGTGCTTGCGGCAGCGCTCGCAGCGCGGCCCGGCGTGAAGCTCGACCGTCACATCCTCCACCGGGCCCGACGCGAGCCGGACATCCGACACGATGAACAGGTCGGCCAGCTCGTCGCCGTACGCGGACAGGAGCGGGTCGCTCGCCGGGTGATGCAGCGTGATGCGCGCGTCGGTCGACTTGTTGCCGGCCGCGCGGAACGGCTCGAGGACCTTGTTGACCCGCTCGCGCCACGACAGGAGCTTGGTGAACTGCAGCAGCACGTCGACCGCCTCGGCGTCGTCGACCGCGGGCGGGAACTCGGCCAGGTGCACGCTGTCCGGATCGCCCGCGCGCCTCGGCATGTGGCTCCAGATGTCCTCGGCGGTGAAGCACAGGATGGGCGCGGCCAGCGTGGTCAACGCGCGCAGGCACTCGTAGAGCACGACCTGCGCGGCGCGCCGCGGCAGCGAATCGACCGCGTTGCAGTACAGCCGGTCCTTGGTGACGTCGGAGTACAGCGCCGACAGATCGACGGTGACGAAGTCGACCAGCAGGCGATGCACGATGTGCAGCTCGTACGCCTCGTACGCCTTGCGCCCGCGCGCGACCACGACGTCGAGCCGCGCCAGCAGATAGCGGTCGATGCCCGCGAACGCGTCCTTGGTCTCGAACCCGGCGCGCGTATCGCGGTCGGGGTTGAAGCCCTTGAGGTTGCCGAGCAGGAACCGCGCGGTGTTGCGCAGCTTGCGGTACCACTCCGAGAGCCCGTCGAGGATCGTCTGCGAGTACGTGATGTCGGAGCGGAACTCGGTCGCGCCGACCCACAGGCGGAACAGCTCCGCCCCGCTCTTCTTGATGACGCTCTCGGGCTCGATGTAGGTGGTCTTCTTGCCCTCGGCGCGGGCCTTGGCGATCGCGCTCTTGGAGTACGGCAGGCCGTTCTCGTCGAGCACGAACCCGTGCGTGATGACCTGGCGATACGGCGCCTTGCCCTGCACGCCGACCCCGGCGAGCAGCGACGAGTGAAACCACCCGCGGTGCTGGTCGGAGCCCTCGAGGTAGAGATCGATGTTCTTGTGCTCGGGGTCGCGCGCCGCCATCGCCAGCCACGACACGCCGGACTCGAACCACACGTCGACGATGTCTTTCTCGCGCTCGAGCTGGCTCGCCGCGGCGCCGCACTTCTTGCACACCGTCCCCGCCGGCACCAGGTCGCTGACCGGCCGCGTCCACCACGCATCGGCGCCCTCGCGTTCGAAGATCTGCGCGACGTGGTCCATCGTGTCGGCCTCGGCGTGCTCGGTGCCGCACGCGCCACAATAGAAGGTGGGGATCGGCGTGCCCCACAGCCGCTGGCGCGACAACACCCAGTCGGGCCGGTTCTGGATCATCGCGTAGATCCGGTCGTGGCCCCACGCCGGGATCCACGTCGTGCGATCGATCTCGGACAGCGCGCGGTCGCGAAACCGCTCGTGGTCCATCGCGATGAACCACTGCGGCGTCGCGCGATACACGATCGGCCCCTTGCACCGCCAGCAGTGCGCGTACTGGTGCTGCACGCGCTCGTTCGGCGAATTCATCAGGTAGCCCGTGCTCGCGAGGTGCTGGGCGATCACCGGGTTCGCCTCGTCGGTCGTCATCCCTGACAGGTCGGCCCCGCCGTCGATCTTCACGCCCGCGACGTAGCGCCCGGCGTCGTCGAGCGGCGCGTACGCCGGCAGGTTGTGCACCATGCCGGTCTTGAAGTCATCTGCGCCGTGGCCGGGCGCGGTATGCACGAGGCCCGTGCCGGTGTCCGCCGTGACATAGTCGGCGAACCACAGCCGCCACACGTCCTCGGCACGCGACCCGCTGCGGTCGTTGGCGATGAACGGATGGCGATAGCGCGCGCCCTCGAGCGACGCCATCTCCGCCGGCCCGATCTCGATCGCGCGGCCGAGGTCGGCACCGCCGATCGCCTTGGCGACCTGTTCCGCGAGATCGCGCGCGACGATCAGCGACTCGCCCGGATCGCGCGGATTGGGGAATGCGACATAGGTGAACGTCGGCTGCGCGACGATCGCGAGGTTGGCGGGCAGCGTCCACGGTGTGGTCGTCCAGATCAGCAGCGCGAGCCGCTTCCCGGCGAGCCGCGCGTCGAGCTTGCCATGCCAGCTGTCCTCGATGAGCGGGAACTTGACGTACACGCTCGGCGAGCTGTGGTCCTGATACTCGATCTCGAACTCGGCGAGCGCGGTCTTGTCGCGCGGGCACCACACCACCGGCTTCTTGCCGCGATAGAGATAGCCGCCGCGCGCGAACGTCGCCAGCGCGCGCGCGATCGCGGCCTCGTAGGTCTTGTCGAGCGTCAGGTACGGATGCTCCCAGTCGCCGATCACGCCGAGCCGCTTGAACTCGGTGCGCTGGATATCGACGAAGCGAAGCGCGAAATCGCGGCAGTGCCGGCGAAAGTCCGCCGCGGACATCGAGGCGCGCTTGTCGCGGATCGCCGGGTCGCGCTCGACCGCGAGCTCGATCGGCAGACCGTGGGTGTCCCATCCGGGCACATACGGCGTGCGGAATCCAGCCATCGTGTGCGACTTGACGACGATGTCCTTCAGGATCTTGTTGAGGATGTGGCCGTAATGGATGTTGCCATTCGAGTACGGCGGCCCGTCGTGCAGGATGAACAGTGGGGCATTGGCGCGCGCCGCGCAGATCCGCTCGTAGAGCCGGGTCTCCTCCCAGCGCGCCAGGATCTGCGGCTCGCGGGTCGCCAGATCGCCGCGCATCGGAAACGGCGTGTCCGGAAGCACGACCGTATCCTTGTATTTCGACTTGGTCTCCTGGCCCGACATCGGAAGGGGACCATAGCCGATCCCGTCATCCACGTCCGCTCGGCGAGCCTCGCCGTTTACCGGCGCTCGGCGAGCCTCGCGCTTTGCCGTCGGCTCGGCGAGCCTCGCCGTTTTTGCTGCCGTTCGGTGAGGCGCAGCATCGCGCGTCGCGCGTTAGGATGCCGCATGCCTGACGCAATCCGCCCGCGTGCATCGTGGGACGAATATTTCATGAGCATCGCGCAGGTGGTCGCGACGCGCTCGACGTGCCCGCGCAAGTACGTGGGCGCGGTCATCGTGCGAAATCGAACCATCCTGTCGACCGGCTACAACGGCTCGATCCGCGGCATGCCCCACTGCTCGGACGTCGGTCACATGATGGAAGAAGGCCACTGCGTGGCCACGATCCATGCAGAGGCCAACGCGATCATCCAGGCCGCGCGCAACGGCGTGAACATCGATGGCGCGACCAACTACGTCACCGCGAGCCCATGCTGGAACTGCTTCAAGCAACTCGCCAACGCAGGCATCGTGCGCATCTGCTACGGCGAGTTCTATCGCGACGACCGGATCTTCGAGGTCGCGAAGCAGATCGGCATCGAGTTGGTGCATGTTCCGCTTCCCGGTGTCGAGTTGACAAAAGGTCCTACCGAGTCACCGGCGCCCGGTTGAGCTGAACTGTTTTCGCACACGTGCACACTGAACACTCGTCCCGAACAATGTGTTCAAACGGTAGTCAGAGATACCAATGAAGGCATTTCGTGACATCATTTGTTGAGATCGTGCTCGTGCTCGTCCTAGCCTGAACCTCCGATGCAGCGCTTCGCTTTCCTCCTCGCCGGCTGCATGGTCCTCGCGACCGTGTCCGGCGCCCGGACAGCAGTCGCGGATCCCGCGTCGACCTCGTCCCGGGCCAATCGGGCGGCGCGTCGCGGGATCAACGACAAGGGAACGATGCGGCAGTGTGTGGAGCGAGGTGGAAGGCAGGCATGCCGCCGCGTCTCCGTGTTCCAGGGCCACAATGCCTCGCAGGGCGCGCTTCGCACCGATCCGCTCGACAAGCCGTCGGGCGAGGTCTGGTTGCGTGCTGAAAATCTGGGCGAAGAATTCAAAGGCAACATCTACAAGGACGACGGCAGCTTCGACGACGCCTCGCTCGCCAAGCTCGACGACCTGTGGCGCGACACCCGCACCGGCGACGTCCGCGCCGTTCGCGCCGAGCTCTACGAGCATCTCGCGCGGATCTGCGATCACTACCCCGGACAGCGCGTCGATCTGGTCTCGGGCTTTCGCTTCCACGAGCGCGACTCGAGCCGCCACTACCACGCGTCGGCGATGGATATCCGCATCAAGGGCATCTCGATCCGCGAGCTCTACAAGTTCGCCGAGTCGCTCGACATCGGCCTCGACAGCGACGGCGCGCTCGGCATCGGGATCTATCCCAACAGCCAGTTCATTCACGTCGACTTCCGCGCGCCCGGCGAGCCCAGCTACCGCTGGACCGACTGGTCCGGTCACGACGGCGGCAAGAAGAAGTCGCCCGGTCGCACGCAGCCCGCGCGCAAGCCCGTCAGCTAGTCGACGGCCCGCACGCTCGTCGCAGCGTGGGTCAGGCGCGCGCAGCGGATGGTTTGCGTGGACGAGCGGCCTCGGCGAGGAGCTCGGCCGCGTGGGCCTTGGCCTTGGACGTGGCGTGGCCGCCGAGCATCCGGGCCAGCTCGTCCTTGCGCGCGGCGATGCCGAGTCGGCGGACGTGGGTCTCGGTGCGACCCGCGACCTCGGTCTTCTCGACATGAAAATGCTGATCTGCGTGCGCGGCGATCTGCGGTAGGTGCGTCACGCACAGCACCTGGCGGTGGTCGGCGACCGCGCGGATCTGCGAGCCGACAACCTGCGCCGTCGCGCCGCCGATGCCCGCGTCGACCTCGTCGAACACGTAGGTCGCGACCTCGTCGGCGCGGCGCAGCACCAGCTTCATCGCGAGCATGATGCGCGACAGCTCGCCGCCCGAGGCGATCTTGGTCAGCGGGCGCGGCTCCTCGCCCTTGTTGGAGGCGAGCATCAGCTCGATGCCATCGCCCCCCCGCGGACCCAGCGCACGCGGCTCGATCGCCGCGGACAGGCGCGCCGAGCCCATGCTGAGCTCGGACAGCGCTGCGCCGACGTCCTTCTCGAGCCGGCGCGCGGCGCGGCTGCGGCTCTTGGTCAGCGCGCCTGCCGCGGTGACGGCAGCCGCCTCGGCGCGTGCGCGCGCGGTCGCCAGCTCGGCGACCTTCGCTTCGCGCCCGATCAGCGCATCGAGCTCGACCCGCAGCTCGGTGGCGCGCGCGATCACCTCGTCGAGCGAGCCATTGTGCTTGCGGGTCAGCCGGCGAATCAGCGCGAGCCGCTCGTCGAGCCAGGCCAGCCGCTCGGGATCGCCCTCGAGCTTGTCGGCATAGTTTCGCAGCTGATCGGCCGCGTCGTCGATCAGCGTCTCGATCTCGCCGAGCTGGCGCGTCATCGGCTCGAGCGTGCGGTCGGTCCTGGTCGCGCGCTCGATCTCGCGCGCCGCTGCCGCCACGCGATCGCGCGCGCTGTCGTCACCGCCGTACAGCGCCTCCTCGGCCGCCCGCGCCGCGCCTTGCAGCTGATCGATCGACGCCAGCCGCGCGCGCTCGAGGTCGATCGCGCTGTCCTCGCCGGACCGGAGCGCCGCACCCTCGAGCTCGTCGAGCTGATAGCGAAGGTAGTCGAGCCGCGCCTCGCGCTCGCGCACGTCGCCGCCCAGCGCGCGCAACTCGCCGTCGCAGCGCACCAGCTCGTCCCACGCCTGGGTCATCGCGCCGACCAGCGCGGGCTCGCCGGCGAACGCATCGAGGATCTCGAGGTGGCGGCCGGAATCGACCAGGCCCTGGTGCTGGTGCTGGCCAGAGAGATCGATCAGCAGCGCGCCGAGCTCGGCGAGCCGCGCCAGCGTGGTCAGCGCGCCGTTGACGTAGGTCCGGCTGCGCCCGCCGCGCTGGATGACGCGCCGGATGAAGACCTCCTCGACCTCGGGCTTCTTGTCACTGGATTCCGACCGCCCCGGGCTCCGCTCGGTCCGGTCACGCACCGCGCCCGGCAGGCCCGCGCCCTCGATCACGCTCGCGACGCGCGCGGCCAGATCGGGCGGGACCTCGACGATCGCCTCGACGACCGCTTCGTCGGCGCCGGCCCGCGGGATGTCCGCCGAGGCGCGCCCGCCGCGCAGCAGGTTGACCGCCTCGACGATCAGCGACTTGCCGGCGCCGGTTTCGCCGGTGAGCACGTTCATGCCCTCGCCGAGCTCGATCGCGACGTCGCTCAGGATCGCGAAGTTGGTGACCCGCAGGTGGCGCAGCATCAGCCGCCTCCCTTCTGCGCACCGCGGTCCGAGCGCGCGCCCCAGTGCAGCTTCTCGCGCATGACGTCGAAGAAGCTCTGCTTCGACGCGAACATCACCAGCGGCTTTGCCGCGGCCGCGATATCGACCATGTCGCCGCGCAGGAACGAGTGGCCCCACTGCGCATCGACGGTGATCAGCACACTGCGCACCTCGACGCCGAGCTGCAGCCGGATCGTGCTCTCCCCCGAGATCACGAGCGGCCGGTTGGTGAGCGAATGTGCGCAGATCGGCGTGAGCGTCATCGCCGCGTGGGTCGGCAGCACGATCGGCCCGCCCGCCGCCATGTTGTACGCGGTCGACCCCGTGGGCGTGGCGACGATCAGGCCGTCGGCGCGATACGACGCCACGAACGCGCCGTCAACGAAGGCCTCGATCTCGACCAGGCGCGCCATCGCGCCCTGGTGCATCACGGCGTCGTTGAGCGCATAGCGGATCACCGGCTCGGCGCCCGGCCGCCGAAATGTCACCGCGAGCCGCATGCGCGACGTCTTCGCGAGCGCCCCGGCGAGCGCGGCCGCGAGCGCCTCCTTGGCGTTGTCCGGCGCGAACCCGGCGAGAAACCCGAGCTGCCCGAGGTTGATCCCGAGCACCGGCCGCCCGTGATCGGCGACCAGGCGCGCGGCGCGCAGCATCGTGCCGTCGCCACCGAGCGCGACCGCCACGTCGATCGCCGCGCCGAGCTCGTTCTCCGGCACGACCTCGACGCCGCTCGGTGAGATCTGGTCCTCGGCGGTCACGATCGCCGCGTGGCCCTGCGCGCGGAGCCACGGAACGAGGTCCTCGAGGAGGACGCCCGCTTCGGACTTGTCAGGCTTGAGGATGAAACCGACCCTGGCTGGCACGAGCCTTTCGTATCACACCCTGCTGACACTGAACTACCGTACAGGCATCGCCGTCACAGACCCCTGAACAAAAAGCACGTGTCGCCATCGAAAAACCACGGCGGCTGTTCCCCTGGCCAAGCTTCGTCCCTATAAGGACCGCGCATGTCCGCCCCGGTGCTGCAGTTCATCGACGAGACGCTTGCTGGCGAGCTTTTGCGCGAGCACGAGGTCCGACTCTCCAGTGCCGAGACCGTGCAAGCGCGCGAGCTCCTGCAGCTTCGGTTCGGCGATAACGCAGAGCTCGCGTGCGAGGCGTTCAGCCGCGGGGCATTCCGCCTCCAGGTCGATGGCGCGCCGATCGACTCGCTCGACACCCACGTCGACCTGGTCCCCGGCCTCGCGGTGAAGCTCATCCGCGTCGCGCCGGAGTCGTGAGCCCGTCGGGCGCCACAG